>JAGVGV010000033.1 GCA_020056895.1 Deltaproteobacteria bacterium | reverse complement strand
TGTTAAAAAAGTCCAATTCAACAGGTACCACCCCAAGCGCCTGGCCGGCGACATGGCGACATACGGCATGGAAGTGCTGGCTCTTCTGGAAGAAGCGCCTTCGGATTTCCGAACGCTCTTGCGGCTGGCCAAAACCGGCAAGCTGAGGATGCAGGTGGAACACCAGGGGCTGGACGACGACCGGGTGGCCCAGGACCGAAGCAGCAACCGCCTGGCCTTCGCCATCGTGCTGGCTTCGCTCATCGTGGGGTCTTCCATCATCATCCAGGCCGGAATCCCGCCCACCTGGCACGACATCCCCCTGATCGGCCTTCTGGGCTACGTGGTGGCCGGCCTCATGGGATTTTGGCTGTTGATTTCCATCTTAAGGCGGGGCATGCTGTAAATCCGGCATCACGCCGAAAGGAGCCCCCCATGCCCGGCCATGGCGATCATTGGGAATGTTTGTACGAAAACGTGGAAACCTTCGCCGAGGAAATCCTCCCGGAGCTGTTCGTGAACCTGTCCCTCACTCCGGAAGCGCCCCTCGACCGGCCCCTCTCCTTGGAAGGCCGCGACTTTCAAACCGCTCTGGCCTTCATGGAAGACGACGGCCCCGTGCGGCATATGGTTCTTTGCCTTCGCGACGCCCGGGACCAATCCGTTTCCGTGGCTTCGGCCTATCCCTTTCTGGCCGACGGCACGGCCCATCGGCTGGAAATCCGGGCCGTTCACGAATGGGAACACGGCCTTGAAGCCCAAATTGAAGCCGCCACCCCTTTGGGGTCCCTGGTGGCCTTCCACGATCCCTTGTACTTCAAAAACAAAAAACGGTATCTGGTTGGCCAGACTCTGGAATTCAACCTGGCCGGGCTGATATACCGGGCCGAACCCGGCGATCCCACCCCCATCGAGACCCCCGAACACCTGAGGGAACAAGGCTTTCCGGCCCAGCTTACCCTGGAAGGGGCGGCCATGTATCTGCCCCTGGGGGACGAAGACCCGGACGACTTCACCTTCCACTCGCCCATCCTGAACGTGGAATCCTTTGTTTTCGGCGGCCGAACCGTCCATCGGATCCAGGCCAAACTGGCCGGAGACCCCGAAGGTGATGCCAACAAAGACCTGGTGCTGCCGCTTTTCGCGTCCGATCTGGCGTTGCCCGAAGGGTTCGTTCCCCAACCGGGATCGGATTTTACCGGGATTCTGTGGCTGCAGGGGTACCTGGCGGAAGACGAAGAATTTTAAAAAAGGGACATTGCGCCCGGTGGCGGGCCAACACCATCAGCGGAAGGAAGAGATTGAACGATATTAATTCGTTATCCAAGGGCGAGGCGTGCCTCGCCCTTTGGTTTTCCTCCAACGATAAAGACTCCCCGTTCCGGAGGTGCCCCTTCGGCGTCAGGCCGCCGCCACCGGTCGAAGTTCGACGGGGCGGGCGTCCCGACCATTGGACCGGAGCACGTCCGATCGGGACAGAATCCCCACCAGGCTGCCGTTGCTGACCACGGGCAGATGGCCCACATTGTGGCTGGAAATGATCTTCCGGGCCGACACCAAAGGGTCTTCGGGCTGAACGGTGATGACCTTGTGCTTCATGAACCCCTTGATGGGAATGTGCAGCAGTCCCTTCTGACCGGCTTCCTCGACATCCCGCATGGATATCACGCCCACCATCCGGCCGCCATCGTCCACCACGGGGGCTCCCCCCACGCCCCGCCGGTTCATCCGGTCGGCGCATTCGCTCAAACTGATGTCCGGCGGCAGAGTCACCACCTCCAAGGTCATCCGATCCCGGACCTTGGTGGTGGGCCAGGGGGCTTCGGTCATGAACGCGAGCAGGCTTTCGGCCGTTTCTTCCAGACCGGCCTGAGGAATGTTGGCCGCCGCCGCGCCGGGGTGACCGCCGCCGCCGAACCGGTGGGCCAGTTCGGCCACGTTGATTTCCGGCATGTGGGACTGCAGCACCAGTTGCACCCCTTCCCGATCCTCGGCCCCGAACACGCCCAATATGGCGTCCGCGCCCAGCATGTCGCCGGCCTGGGCCACCAGAATGGAGAGCCCCTGGATGGGTTTGGCCAGCCGCTGGAGCGTCAGGACGATCTTGTACCCCTCGATGTCGATCTCCCGGGCCGAATGGAGCATATCCCGGAAAACGAACCGCTGGGCCGGATCGAAATAGGGCCGAAGGTATTCGTTCACGGTTTGAAGGTCCGCGCCCATTTGGAGCATTCGGGCCACCACCAGGGCGTCTTCGGCGGTGGTGCCCGGGTAGGTCAGGTTCCCGGTATCGGCGTAAATGCCCAATAAAACGATGGTGGCTTCGAC
This sequence comes from Deltaproteobacteria bacterium, assembly GCA_020056895.1. Taxonomy (GTDB): domain Bacteria; phylum Desulfobacterota; class Desulfarculia; order Adiutricales; family JAGVGV01; genus JAGVGV01. The sequence continues at coordinate 3,086 of JAGVGV010000033.1, read as the reverse complement.
GGGCGTGAGGTCCAGGGTTCCCGCGTCGCGTTCCAGCTTTCGGGCCAGACCGGTGGTGTTGGCGCCAAAGGAATAGATTTCCACTTCGTAGGCGTCCAGGTCGTCGGCCGTGGGGGGATGGTGATCGAAAACGACCACCCGTTTCGCCTGGTTCAAAAACGGAGCGAAATCCTTCACCTGATGCCGTTTGCGGGTATCCACCACCACGGCCGTTCCGATCTCCAGGCCCTTGATTTTCCTCAGTTTGGAAACATCCGGGAAATCGGCCGTGTTCCGGAACAGGCTGATGAATTCCCTCAGTTTGTAAATCACGGTTCCCGGCAGAAAGGGCCGGGCCTGAGGGAACAGCTTTTGCGCCAGGAGCATCGACGCGAAGGCGTCGAAATCCGTCCGATGGTGCGAAAGGATGAGATCCACGATGGGCGGCTCCTATCCGTCCGAAGGGGCTGATAACGTTGGGGTGGCGCCACGGGGATCCGAGGTCCGGATTCCGGGGGTGATGGAAGGGTTGGGAGGCTCCGCGTTGAAGGGAGCTTCGATCAGTCTCTTCATGGAAACCATTATAGAGGCCGGTCCGGATTCCGTCAAACCGGCGGATGAAAAACATGGGGGCCGGGTAACCATAAGCGGATGAGGGTTTTCCCTTTTCCATCCGGGACCGTTGACTTATCCCCGGCTTTGGCGGTACATTTCCAAGGTATACTCATGCCAATCGGCCGTGCCCGGGGATCGTTCCGGCGAACGCCGCCGAAGCGCGGATCCCTTAAAAGGCGGCCGCTCACGCCACCGAAAGGATAACGCCGATGCTCGTACGGCTTTTCATGACCTGCTGGATCGTCGCCGTTCTTCTGGCTTTCCCCCAGGCCTCGCCGGCCCAGGACGCTCATCCGCCCACCCACGCCCTGGCCATCAGCGGATCGGTAAAATACCCGCCTGGCTTCAGCCACTTCGAATACGCCCGGCCGGACGCACCCAAAGGCGGCCAAGTCAAAATGGGCGCCCTGGGCGCCTACGACAGTCTGAACCCCTTCATCATCAAAGGCGTGCCCGCGTCGGGTCTGGGCCTTATGTATGATACCCTGACCCTTCAATCCCTGGACGAACCCTTCGCCGAATATGGGTTGGTGGCGGAGAAAATCGAAATCGCCCCGGACCGGTCCTGGGTGATCTTTCACCTAAACCCCCAGGCCCGGTTCCACAACGGCCAACCGATCAAGGCCGACGACGTGGTTTTTTCCTTCAATCTCCTGAGGGAAAAGGGCGACCCCATGTATCAGAAATACTGGGCCGATGTGCTCAAGGCCGAAGAGCTGGATCCGGCCCGAGTCCGCTTTGCCCTGGGGGATAAATCCAACCCCGAACTGCCCCTGATCCTGGGCCAATTGGTGGTTTTGCCCAAACATTACTGGGAACGGCGGAATTTTTCCGAACCGACCCTGGACCCGCCCTTAGGCAGCGGCCCGTACCGGATATTGGACGTGAAGCCGGGCCGGTCCATCACGTACGAACGGGTGGCCGATTATTGGGGGCAAAACCTGGGCGTGAACAAGGGCCGGAACAATTTTGACCGGATCACCTACGATTATTACCGGGACGAAAACGTGCTGCTTCACGCGTTCAACGCCGGAGAATTTGATTTTCGGTCGGAAAACATCAGCAAGTTCTGGGCCACGGGGTACACCAGCCCGGCGATCAAGGATGGTTTTCTGATCAAAGAGGAACTGCCCAACGACGTGAACCAGGGCATGCAGGCCTTCGCCTACAACCTGCGGCGGCCCCTGTTCCAACACCCCAAGGTGCGCGAAGCTCTGATGTATGCCTTTGATTTCGAATGGAGCAACAAGAACCTGTTCTATGGGCAGTACACTCGCAGCGCCAGCTATTTTTCCAATTCCGAACTGGCCAGCCAGGGATTGCCGTCCGAGGCCGAACTGAAAATTCTGGAACCCTATCGGGACCGTCTGCCGGCCGAGGTGTTCACCAAGGAATATCGGCTCCCGGTAACGGACGGGTCCGGCAACAACCGGACTCAGCTCAAAATGGCCATGGACCTCCTTCAGGCCGCCGGCTGGGTAATCAAGAATGGTAAACGGGTGAACGAAAAAACCGGAGAACCCTTCCGGTTCGAAATCCTGCTTCACAGCCCCACGTTTGAACGCGTGGTGGCGCCGTTCGCCCAGAATTTAGGCAAGTTGGGGATCGATGCCACGTATCGGACGGTGGATACATCCCAGTACATCCGGCGGGTGCAGGATTTCGATTTCGACATGGTGGTCTCCGGCTGGGGACAGTCGCAATCCCCGGGCAACGAACAGAGGGAATTCTGGGGGTCGGAAGCGGCCGGGCTGCCGGGGTCCAGGAACTATACCGGGCTTCGGAACCCGGTGGTGGATGAACTGGTGGAAAAACTGATCCAGGCGCCCACCCGCGAGGACCTGGTGAACCACTGCAAGGCGTTGGACCGGGTGCTGTTGTGGCAGCATCTGGTGATACCTCAGTGGCACACCGCCGTGGACCGGGTGGCGTATTGGAACAAGCTGGTCCGGCCGACGGTGGTCCCCCGGTACGCCTTGGACATCATGGCTTGGTGGGTGGACCCGAAAAAAGAAAAAGCCTTGGGTGAATACAAGGCCAAAACCAAACGGGATGGTTCCTGATCCCCATGCCGGCCTATATCCTCCGCCGGCTGTTGTTCATGATCCCCACCCTGTTGGGGATCATGACCCTTAATTTTTTCATTGTCCAACTGGCCCCTGGCGGCCCGGTGGAACAGATGATCGCCCGGCTTCAAGGGATGGATCAGGGCGCCACGGCGCGGTTCACCGGCGCGGGCGGAACGGAAGTCCGGCCCCAGACCTCCCAGCCGGGCGACGTGAACCGGTACCGAGGCGCCCGGGGGCTGGACCCCGAACTGATCCGAAGGATCGAAAAACAATTCGGTTTCGACCGCCCCATCGTGGTTCGCTATTTCCTGATGCTTCGGAACTATTTGTTCTTCGATTTCGGGGAAAGCTTTTTCCGGGGCCGGAGCGTTATTGGACTGATCGTATCCAAGCTGCCGGTTTCCATTTCCCTGGGCGTGATCA
>JAGVGV010000383.1 GCA_020056895.1 Deltaproteobacteria bacterium | reverse complement strand
CTCTCGGCCCGCCGCACCGGCCGCCGACTCCAGGGCCAAAGCCGCCCCAGCCTCACCCGCCACGGCCGAAAAATCTATTCCGACCCGTGCGGCGGTTCCTACAACTCCCCCCGCCGCCCCGCCGGTTTCCCATTCGGCCCCTGGATTGAGCCCGGAGCAATCCGGCGTTTTGGAAAAAGGAGCGGCCGCCGGTGAGACCCAAATCCCACCGGCCGTTCAAGGTTTGGGGGAAGCGATCCTTCAAATGGGGACCAGCGGCCAGGACGACGAGGACATCCCGGCCGATCCCGATGCTCCAGGCGTTTTTCCTAACCCGCCGGACCCGGCCCTGGATACGCCTTTCGAGGAACCGCGACGGATCGGCCCGGAGGACGGGATGGCCCAGGCCGAAGCGGCGTTGGATCATGACCAAGCCCCGGAAGCGGCCCGGATTCTTGCCCAACTGGTGGAAGCCCAACCCAAACGGCTGGAGGCTCGGCTTTTACTGGCCGATGTCCATCTGTTTCACCTGAACTCCCCCAAGGAGGCCAAAGCCGGGTACGAAGCCGTGCTCCGGATCGAACCCCGGAACAAAAGAGCCTTGAACAATCTGGGGGTTTTGCATTTGGAACAGGGCCGGCTGGGCGAAGCTGAAAAAAAGTTTTCCCTGGCCCTCGAAGTGGACAAAACGTACGTGGATCCGCTGTTCAACCTGGCCTGCGTGGCGGCGCGGTCCCAAAAAACCAGTCTGGCGTTGTCGTACCTCGACCGGGCCCGCCGGCTTGATCCTCAGGTGGCCGGCTGGGCGGCTCAGGATAAGGACCTCCAGAGCCTTCGAGGCCAGCCCGCGTTTGACCGTCTGGTCAAGGAAAGCCGACCGTGACGGCCGCCCACGGTTCCTTGGCTAAACGTTTTCCTTTTTTTCCTCAATCGGCCGCGAAGCCATAGGATCGTCCGGGCGGACCGCCCGGCAGCCAGGCCTCAGTCAGGTGGAAATGCCCATCCGGGGCAGGATCACGACCTGTAGCAGGGCCCAAATCCCTATAAATGCAATAAAGATCAGTAATTCCATGGGGTGGCTCCATTCCGGGCGGTCACGTTCCCCGCCGCGCTCCGTTTGATGAGTGATTGGGAAAACGGTCTGAAAAAAATTCGCGGCCAAGAAGACGATGATCCCCTCCGGAACCGGCTCCGGGGCCAAGGATCCCCTCCGGCCCATCCGCCCGGCGCACGGCCGGGCCCCTGCATCAGGCTCAGGAAAAACCACCGGAAGGCCCACATCCGGCGCTCGTTCCAGCCCCTTCCCCCGCCGCCCGGGCAAAGGGCGAAAGCAGGCGTTCCAAGCTGGCCGAAGCGCATTTCGGGCAGGTGGGTTGTTCGTCGGAACTCATGATCAGGGTTTCGAACCGGTTCTGGCAATTCAGGCAAATATATTCGTAAATCGGCATGTTGACCCTCGTTCATGTTTCACCGCCAGGTTTTTCGTGGCGGGTTTGTCTATGAAGAGACGATCGGCCGGCAAAGGTTTCAACCCTGCCGGCCGAAAAAAATGGATATTCAGGCGGAACCCATATCCAGCCCGGCCAAAAGGCGGCGGCCGGAAGGGTCTTTCAGCCCAACAGGCCGTTGATCAAGTCGTCCACCGAAGTCTGATCCATGCCCGAACCTGGCCGCTGGGGGCCCTTGAGCTCCACGCCGGCCTGTTCCTCGCCGGTAGGCCGTGGTTCTTCCGGACCGGCTTCCACGGGCACCTTTCGGCCCAAGGTGGTCAAAATGTCCTTAACTTTACCTTCGATGGCCTGAACCAGCCCCACGATGCGCTTGATTCGTTGGCCGGTCAGGTCCTGGAAGCTGAGTTCCTCGAAAATGGTCATCACCTGGGTCTGGCAGGTTTCCACCCGTTGGTCGGCTTCGGCCGCCAATTCCAGGCCGGTGGCGGCATCCAGGTCCGGATTCTTCAACCGCGCCAAAAGGATTCGGAGGCCGTCTTGATGGGTCTGCATCTCTTCCAGGATGTCCATGATCCGGGTGGTGGCCCGTTCGGTGGCTTCCACGATGGCGTTGAGCTGGTCCGAGGCTTCCGGCAGATCCCGTTGCGCCATATTTTCCAGGGCCGGTTGGAACCGGGACGAGAGTTCCTGATAAAAAGTGCTGAAATCCGCCGCGATGCCGGCCAGACCTTCAAGAGTGATCCGGGTGACGTCCTGGAAAAAATGGATGTCCCTGGTGGCGTGACGGTCAACCATAGCCGCTCCCCCGGGCCGGACCAATCCCGCCGGCCGCGATGTTTTTTATAATATATTAAACTAATTGGGTTCTGGCGTCAAGGGCGGCGGCGGACGGGTTCCCCGGAAATCCCTACGTGCGGCCTCGTGGGCCGATTTCTCCGGCGGACGGTTTCTTCAATGGGCACCAGAAGAAGCTGGCCCACCAGCCGCGCGGTGGGGTCGGGATGATCGGACAACCGCTCCCGGAGCACCCACAGAAGTTCCCCGGCGGCGGTTTCCTGGTAAAACCAGGGCGAGAAGGAAGACGAATCCAATGGCTCCGTTTGCCCCTCGCGAGCCCGGTGGTACATGGCCTTCAGGTCTTCCGCGGCCATTTGAATCAGCCAAAAGGGGTCGATTTGGGGCTTGGGGCTGGCTAAGCGGCCGGTTTCCAGGAATCCCAGAAGAAACCGGATGATCGCCCTGGCCGACAGTCCGCTGGCCGTCGCCCCGCCTCTTCGGCCGACCTCCAGGTCGTCCATTTCTTTTTGCAGCCGGCTTTTCAGGGAGCCCCGGGAAGGTTCGCGGGGGATGATTCCAATCGGGCAGGCTTGGAGCGGCGTTTCGACGCCGTTAGCCGTTGAAGGGGCATCGTCCGGAAAATCGGCCAGGATCGGCCCTTCGGGGGCTTCCAGGAGTTCCAGAGCCGTTCGCAGAACTCGGGTTTGAAACGCGACGTCTCCGGGCGGGCCCAGAGGCCGTCCCAAATCGAAGGGAACCCACAGAGCTCGGGGAGGACGGATTTTTTCGGTGTGAAGCCGGATCAGGCTGATGCCCGAAGTAGCCAGGTTCTGGGATTCCAGATAATGCCCAAGCCCGCCCACGGCGCGCGTGCAAAAGGGTCAGACCGGAACCAGAAGGACACCGTCCACTCCTTCGGCGTGCATGTGGGCCGCCACGATTCCGGCCGCCGCTTCCAGGCGAAGGGGGTCGGTGGCGCCCATGAAGGAATAATGCCGGTCGGCCACGGCGCCGATGATCCCCTGGTCGGCCAGGTCCTTCAGCCGCTGAAGGGGAAACACCACGTTGGGGTCCCGGTAAAAACCGGTGCGGTCGAAATTGGCCGAAATGTGGCTCATGACCAAGTCGTCCGGCCGAATTTGTCCCGGAATGATCCGGAATTCGTCCGCGAATCCAATGAACGGCGCGTCGCCCTTGGCGTGAATCCCCGCCGTGCTGACGATGGCGATCCGGCGGCCGGACAGGGGGCCGCCAGTCACCCAGGGTGTTCGATCAAAGGACGGACAGGCCAGATGTTCGAGATGCTCCCGGATCGGGCCGGGCAGTCCTTCCAGCCGCGCCATGAGCGCTCCCTTTTATATTAATGCCGGCATGAGCCGTTCATCGGACCTTTTCGTTCCCCTCAAGACCCCACTGGAGGAGGACAATCGCAGAAATCGCCCGCCGCCACCTGATTCCGCCCGCTGGTTTTGGCGGAATACAAAGCCTGGTCAGCCTGGGCCAGGAGCCCATGGGGGGACTGATTGGAATCGGGCACCGTGGCGGCCACGCCCAGGCTGACCGTCACCATGGCCGACACCACCGAGCCTCGATGCTCGATCGCCAAGTCCTCCACCGCCCGCCGGATCTGTTCCGCCAAAAGGGTCGCGCCCTCGACATCGGTTTCCGACAGGAACGCCACGAACTCCTCACCTCCATAACGGGCGAGAAAGTCCCCGGGTCTTTTCAAATTACGGCCGATGGCCGCCGCCACCTCCTTCAGGCAGACATCGCCCTGAAGGTGGCCGTATGTGTCGTTGTAATTCTTGAAACAATCCAGATCGATCATGATGACGGCCATGGAGCTTTGTTTCCGCTGGTGCCGCAGCCATTCCTTGTCGAAGGATTCGTCGAAGAACCGGCGGTTGGCCACGCCGGTCAGGCCGTCCATGCGGGACAGCAGTTCCAATCTTCGGGCCATGGCCCGGAGCTGGCGTTCCCGGATCTTGCGGCGGTCCATTTCTTCCTTCAGCTTCAAAACGGACCGGACCCGAGCCCTCAGTTCCACCTTGTTGACGGGTTTATTGATATAGTCGATGGCCCCGGCCTCGAAAGCCCGTTCCAGCGTGTCCTCGTCGTTTTCGGCGGTGACGATGATGATGGGGATATCCTGGAAGCGACGGTCGGCCTTGATGTTCCGGGCGGCATCGAT
>JAGVGV010000404.1 GCA_020056895.1 Deltaproteobacteria bacterium | reverse complement strand
GCATGCGGCTCATGGCGCTCCCGGAGCCCAAGGGCCGTCCATGCACATGATGATGATGGAAAAACATGGAATTCCCCCGGAAAAAATGATGGCCATCGAAAAGATCAAGGGTGAATTCAAGGACCGCCTTTTTGCCTGGAAACAGGATCAGTACGCCAAGGAGGCGGAACTGGAAGCCATCATGTCTCAGGCTCAACCGGACCTGACCAAGGCCAAGGCCGCGGCCAAGGACCTGGGGGCGCTGCATGAAGCCCTGATGGGGATCAAAATCGAAATGCGGGCCAAAATCATCAAGGAAACCGGGATCCGCCTGCCCGTGGATCATGACATGGGCGGCATGATGGGGCCCAAGGGCATGATGATGGACATGATGGACATGATGGACATGATGGATAAAATGAAGGGCATGAAGGGCAGGATGATGCAGCCGCCGGCGGCTGAACAATAACGCCGTCACCCCGGGATCGGTGTGGGGCCGGAGGATTTCCTCCGGTCCACGCCGCCGGTTGCGTCCAGAATGGGCTCCGTGGTCCTTTTTCGATTTTAACACATCATAGAATCGCGCCTTCCCGGCGGTGTTCGGCATAGAATTCGAAAACCGGGTTCATGCCGGCGGGATGGGCTTTGCGGAGAACATCGAAGGTCAGTTGGTGCACGCGGACTTCTTCCGCTTCCCGCTCTTCGGGCTGGGCGTGAAAGAACTGTTTGAAGGTATAGAACCGGACGATGTGGATCAGTTCATGCGTGATGATATAAACCATCAAAGGGTATAGTTCCAACCGGTCGTCCCGGTTCAGGGCGGCCAGAATATTGTGATCCATCAGACAGATGCGGTAAAAATCCCCCATGCGCAGTCCATCCGGAGGCGCCGGCCGGCCGTACCGGACGATCTGGGCGAAAACGTCGGCCAGGATCTCTTCGGGCCGTAAATCCTTCAACCCCCGGATATCGTACCGATATTTTTTCCAGGCGGCCATGGTCAGGTGAAACCGGTCGCTGATCACATCCTCGGCCACGGTGATGGCATGGTCCACCACCTTCAGTTGGGCGTCGTCCATCGCCTGGGGTGAGGGCTGTTGCTTGGGCATGTCCCCTTTTAACCAAATCGGTCTGGATCATCAAGGTTTATGCGCAACGACCCTTCTCCGCTTCATCCCTCTCCCTTGAACGTATTTCCCGTGTTATACTGGCCCCAACATTTCGGGCCGGACCATTTGGGGAAGCGGGCGGGGAGCCATGGCCAAGATACTGGATATCAACGATTTTCAAACAGAAAAAGCGGCGCATCGGGTGGGCTCGCTGTGGCGGGACCGGTTCAACGAACCCCTTTCCGCCCGAATCCGTTTGACGGACGTTTCGGACCGGACCCTGATGGAACTGGCCCTTTTGAGCCGCGATACGGCGTCTTTTTTGTACGATCTGATCCTGGGCATCCTGGATTTGGGGCCCGCCGGAGGCTTCGACGCCCTGCCGACATCGGAGAAAATGCGGGTTTTGGACGCCCACCTTTTTCTGGTGGATCAGGTGCGCTGGGAGGTTTTGGGGCGGGTGGGGCTGGTTCAGGGGTACGCGGCCGAAGAGCATCCGCTGATCGATCTGGTGCTCCATCAGGCCCGGATCCGGGCCTCTTTTCAGCCGCCTTTTCCCCGGCTGAAGGAAACCCATCCGGCGTATCCGGAATTCGTTAAGCGGGAAAAAATCGATGGCGAAACCATGATCCGGGGGTTCATCCCCACCGCGCTCGCCGCCTTTGGCGCCCGGATGGGATAACCGAGGCATTGTTGGTTCATTTCGTAACGAAATAAGCGTTCCGGCCCACGCCGTATTTCCACTGGATATCCTTTAGCTTTCCCTTTTTTTCGCATTGGTGGATGCGTTCGGTGGTATCGAAGGTGCCGCCTCGGGACAGCCGTTCCCAAGACGAAAAACCGGCCTGGCCCAGCATTTTTTCCAGCTCTTCGGGCTTTGTTCGGTGATGGATGGGCACCAGCAGGTGATCCAGAATGTGGTACACCATGAATTCCTTCAACCCAAAGGCCCGGAGCAGCCGGCGGGCATAGGGCGGCGGCACCGGCCCCAGCACCACGCGTAGCAGCTCCACCACGTCCATCAATACCCCGCCCGGTTTTTCCATGACGGATAAATAACAAACTCCGCCGGGTTTGAGGACCCTATAAATCTCCCGAAGGCCCCGGTTCATATCATGCGTATGGTGGAGCACTCCCAGGGAGAGAACGAAATCGAAATATTGTTCGGCGAAGGGAATGGCCAGAACGTCGGCCTTGAAATAGTGAACCCGCTCGATGCTTTTGGCCAGGGCCTGGCTCTGAGCCCAGACCACGTTTTCGGGAGATAGGTCCACGCCGAACACGGCGCCGAACCCCAGCCGGTTGAGGGCCAGGGTATACCGGCCGCCTCCGCAGCCCGCGTCGAGCGCGGTTTTATGATCGAGGTCCTCGAAATAGTGTTCCAGCCGGTTCTTTTTGATACGCTGTTCCAGAGTTAAATAGGGTTCCAGGTAATAGTTGTAGTCGTCCATTTTGGGAAACAATTGGCCGTAATGGTCGGCTGTCCGCTCGGCGGCGCCGGACCCGTCGGGCGGAAATTCCTTGATAAAATGTTCCAGATACAACCCCGTGCCGGCGAACAGGCTGGCGGCCAAAGTCCGTTCTTCGCGAAGGAGGCTTCGGACATGATCCAGTTCGAACTTGATATTGCTCACCAGCTTCAGGGCCTTGAGATACAAATCGGTGGTGATGAAGGTTCGGGGCAGGCAGAGTTCGAAACGGTCTTCCACGTCCCTGAAAAATTCGTAAAACGCCCGGGCTTCGGCGGAAAAGGGAGCGCTGTTGGTCAGGCAGTCCACCTCCAGGGTGAACTCGGGGGGGACCGGGGTGATGGGTTTCGGTTTGGGCATGGTCACCCCTATCATGCATAGGTTCGAGCCAAGTGAGTGGTTATTCCTCCGGAAAAAGATAAAACCGGGGGATCGATCAAAGCATACAATGGTCAAGAAGCGAAAATCAAATGGAATGTACCGGATCGGACCGACGGGTGGACCCTTCCGGTGAGGGGCGCGGAAAAAAAGGACAACGCCCCGAGGGCAACCGAAACGATCGCGTCGTCGCTCAGCCCAAAGCGTCCACGGCCAGCCGGGCCGCTTCCTCCAGCCAGGCTTTTCTCTGGTCCAGGGTGCTGGTGACCACTACGGAAAACGTGCGCCGGATAACCTTGGACACCCCGCACAGGCCGAACACGCAGGACCGCCAAATGGCTTCGAGCGGGTCCCCGAAGACCGTCCGTTCCCTTTCGGGATCCGTGTTGGCCGTATTCAGCACCACGGCGGCCCGGGCCTGGAGCAAACCCTGAGGCGCCCCCTCCCCGCCGTCTCCTTCCAGGAAACGATACGCGGCTTCGGGCCGAAACACCCGGTCCACCCAGCCGGCCAGAATCGCGGGCGGCATGCCCCACCAGTTGGGGTGAACAATCACGATGCCTTCGGCCGCTACGATCTGTCGAACGTGAATGTCCACCAGGGAGGGTAACGGGGCATGTTTGGGAATCTCGGCCGCCGGCAAAAGGGGATCGAAGCCTTCGGCATACAAATCATGAAACCACACCTCACGGCCCTGTTCCTCCAGGGCTAGGGCCACCCTATGGGCCAGGGCGTGGTTGAAGCTTTGGGGATCGGGATGAGCCAGAATCAGGGATACCGCCACGGGAGCTCTCCAGCCTTGAAAAATCCTTGAAGGATCAGTGTAATATCTGGCTTAGGAACAGTTTCGTCCGTTCATGCCGGGGGTGATCGAAGAAATCGACGGGCGTGTTCTGTTCCACCACCTGCCCGAAATCCATGAACAATACCCGATGGGCCACGCTTTTGGCAAACCCCATTTCATGAGTGACCACCAGCATGGTGATGCCCTCCTGGGCCAGTTGGATCATTACTTCCAGCACTTCCTTGACCATTTCCGGGTCCAGGGCGCTGGTGGGTTCGTCAAAGAGCATCACCTTGGGTTTCATGCACAGGCTGCGGGCAATGGCCACCCGTTGCTGCTGCCCGCCCGAGAGCTGGCCGGGATACTTGTACGCCTGTTCGGCGATGTGCACCTTTTCCAGGAAATACATCGCCGCTTCCTCGGCCTCCTTCTTGGGCGTTTTCCGCACCCAAATGGGACCCAGAGCCAGGTTTTCCAGGATGGTCAGGTGGGGAAACAGGTTGAAATGCTGGAAAACCATGCCCACTTCCGCCCGAACGGCCTCGATGTTCTTGATGTCCGTGGTCAGTTCGATGCCGTCCACCACGATGGACCCCTTCTGGTGGTCTTCCAGGCGGTTGATGCACCGGATCAGGGTGGATTTGCCCGAACCCGACGGTCCGCAGATGACGATCCGTTCCCCTTTGGTCACGTCCAGGTCAATGCCCTGGAGTACGTGAAAGTCGCCGAACCACTTGTGCAGTCCCTGGATCCGGATGATGGGAGCGGTATCGCCGGTTTGGTCCATGGTCATTCTCGGTCACCCATCCATGGTCTTAGGCCCCAAAAAAGGGGGAATCCGCCCCGAGCCGGTAGACGGTCAGTGTTCATGGGTCAGGTCCCGCTCCAGCCGCCGGCTGAAGTGGGACATGGAAAAACAGCCCAAAAAGTACAAAACGGCCAGAAAAATATACGCTTCGGACGAAAAACCCATCCATTCCGGGTCCGCCAGCCGGGCCTGGGTGGTCTTGAGAACATCGTACAAGGCGATGATGACCACTAGGGATGTATCCTTGAAGGCCGATATCAGAATGCTGACCGTGGGCGGGATGACGATCTTGAGGGCCTGAGGCAGAATCACCAGCCGCATGGTGAGATAATAATTGAGCCCCAGGGCTTCGGCCGCTTCGTACTGGCCTCGGGGCATGGCCTGAAGCCCCCCCCGGACCACTTCGGCGATATACGCGGCGGTGAACAGGATGATGGCCATCTGAGCTCGTAAAATCTTGTTGATAACCACGCCTTCGGGCAGAAACAAGGGAAACATGACCGAGGACATGAACAAGAGGCTGATGAGCGGCACGCCCCGGATGAGTTCGATATACAAAACGGACAAAATCCGGATGAACGGCATGTTGGACTGGCGGCCCAAGGCCAAAAGCACGCCCAAAGGGTAGGCCGCGGTCAAACCGAATACGGACAGAAGCAACGTGAGCGGCAGGCCGCTCCATTTTTCCGTTTCCACCGCCGGCAGCCCCAGAATGCCGCCCTTGAGCAGCACGCCCATGACCACCAGCCCGGCTCCCCAGGCCCAGGCCAGCCGGCGGTTCCAAAACCGGCGGTACTGGCTGACGAACAGGAGGCCAAACAGAAGGAGCATGGCCGCCAAAGGCCGCCAATGCTGATCCAACGGAAAAAAGCCGAAAATGATGAACCGGATGTTCCGGACGATGATCGACCAGCAGGCCCCCGGAGATTCCTTGCACTGGGCTCCGGTGGCGGTCCAAAGACCGTCGATGAGGGCCCATTTTAGGAAGGGGACGGCCGTTTTGTACAGGACGAACAGGATCAGGAGGGTCAGGATGGAACTGAGCCAGCCGCCGAACAGATTGGTTCGGATCCAGCCAAGGACGCCCACCCGGGTTCGGGGCGGTTTCATGTCGGCGAAGCGGTTTTTCAGGTCAGCGGCGTCCAATCCCGTTTCCCCCCAGGCGGCCTATCGCTCCACCAGAGCCACTTTTTTGTTGTACCAGTTCATGAAGGCCGAAGTGGACAGGCTGAAAACCAGGTAGCAGGTCATGATCAGGGCCACGCCTTCGATGGCCTGGCCGGTCTGGTTGATGGTGGTGTTGGCCACGGAAACGAAATCCGGATACCCGATGGCCACGGCCAGGCTCGAATTTTTGGTCAGATTGAGCATCTGGCTGGTCAGCGGCGGAATGATGACCCGTAAGGCCTGGGGCAGGATCACCAGGGTGAGCACCTGGGCGGGCCGAAGACCGATGCTCATGGCCGCTTCCCGCTGGCCCCGGCTGACCGCCTGGATTCCGGCCCGCACGATCTCGGCCACG
>JAGVGV010000474.1 GCA_020056895.1 Deltaproteobacteria bacterium | reverse complement strand
TCCCCCTTCGCCGACCAGTGATCCTGATTAATAAGGACGAAGGGGTATGATTCCCGCCCCATGACGAACGTCCGCATCCAGGGAATGTGTTCCATGGCGCCGCCGGCCCCACCCCTTGGGAGTCACTTCAAGGAAAGATAAAAACCGCCGAAAAAAATTAAAGTTGTTTTTCCAAAAGGTCGATACGTGAAGCAACCAAGGTGGAAAACGATGGACCGTTCTTCAAGGATCACCGCGATAAATGAAGCTGCCCGGAAGGCCGACGCCGGAAGGGTGGAGGAAAGGTCCAGCGCTTCGGTCGATCAGTTGGCGGGCCGCTTGAAAAAAGTTCAAGTGACTTTCAAAAAAAGCGAAGCGACCCGCAAAAAAGATTAAAGAGCCGTCCATCCTGGCCGATAAGAAGGTCAAAGAACAATCGACAGGGGTCGAGGAAAGTTCGAGGAGGAAGATCATGAAAAACCCATTGAGTCATCCGGGCGTCGTTTCGGGACCGGCCACGGCTCTCCTCGGGGGACAGGCCCCATCCGCGACCCTGCGCCAACTGAGGCGCGCGAACCGGACTTCGAGCTTGGTTCACCCCGCGGACTTGGATGCCTTCCCGCGGAGTGTGTTTTCGACTTTTTAAGGACAGGGGTCTCTGGTAGCGAGACAGGAGGAACGTCATGAGTCTGGTCATCAACCACAACTTAATGGCCATGAACGCGGCCCGAAACCTCGGGAGCATTTACAGCCGTCTGGCCACCAGCACCGAGCGTCTGTCCTCGGGGCTCCGGATCAACAGCGCCGGCGATGACGCGGCGGGCCTGGCCATCCGGGAGTTGATGCGGGCGGACATCGCGGTCATGTGGCAGGGCATTCGGAACGCTTCCGACGGCATCTCCTTGATCCAGACGGCTGAAGGCGCGATGGCCGTGATCGACGAGAAGCTGACCCGGATGAAGGAACTGGCCGAACAGGCGGCCACGGGCACCTACACCACCATCCAGCGCGAGATCATGAATTCGGAATACATCGCGATGTCGAACGAAATCGACCGGATCGCGAACGCCACCGAATTCAACGGGATCAAGATGCTGGACGGCAGCCTGTCCACCTTCCACGGGGGCCAGGGGATGAAGATTCACTTCGGCACGGGCAACAGCGCGGCCGAGGACTACTACTTCATCACCATCGGCGATGTGCGGGCGTCCACCGAATCGGGTTTGAAGGTGGGCGGCGACGCCAAAAACGACATCTGGGCCCAGGGCGGCCTGGGCGGAGCGGCGGGCGGTTGTTGCGGCGGCGGCTTGACCTCGCTCAACTCCGTGCTCACCGGCCAGTCGGGCAACGGGTTCTCGTACGGGTACAACTGGGACGATACCCAGAACGTGGATGCCAACCTGGATTCGCCCTCGTACCTGGCGGGGCTGTATCGGGTGAGCAGCGGCATGACGCTGCAACAGCTCATCAACAGCGTCAACCAAGGGACTCAGGCCCGGGTGCGGTTGAACTTCACCTCGGCCACCGGCACCTTCGCCGACATCATGGGGGTGTCCACCAGCAGCGGCGCGGTTCGGGTCTGCCTGGACGACGAAGTCTACTACTTCGGCAGCGCGTCCCTGTCCACGGTCAACGGCAAGGAAAACTTCGCTCTGGGGTCCGCGGCTCAGGCGTCGAGCGCCCTGGTGGCCCGCATCAACAGCTCCAGCACTTCGTTCTGGGCCATCCAATCCGGCGCGAACGTCTTCGTCTTCGCCCGGCAGGGCGGGGACCGGGATACCTGGCTGGCTTGCGACGACGGGTTGGGCCTGGCCACCAGCGCCACGGTTCTGAACCGGATCACCTGGCAGAACATGGAAACCTTCGCCACCAACAATTCGGGCACGTCTTTCGGCCTGGGCGGCGAGCGGTGGGCCACCATGAACGCGGCTCAGAGAGTGGCGGGGGACTACGGCGTAACGCTCAACGGCCGGGACGTGGGTTCGGAAATGGACCTTCGGATCCTCAACGTGGGGTCCGGCGCCGGGTTCGACCTGAGTATGGCCGGTCTGGGGCAACTGGCCGGTTTCGACCGGAGCGGTTTCATGGAAATCCAGAACGCGGCCGACGGCCAATGGGTGGGTGCTCACATCCGAACCCAGTCCCATGCCCAGGAAGCCCTGGACGCCATCCAAAGCGCCATCGAACGCAAGGACATTGTTCGGGCCAATCTGGGCGCCTATCAGAACCGGCTCGAAAACACCATCACCAACCTTAGCATCATGGCCGAAAACCTCCAGTCTTCCGAATCGCGCATCTCGGATGTGGACGTGGCCGTGGAAATGACCGAGTTCACCCGCAACAACATCCTGGCTCAGGCCGCCGTCTCCATGCTGGGACAGGCCAACGCTCTGCCGCAGCTGGCCCTGAGCCTCCTGCAGTAGTCCAAGGGGCCGCCATAGGACCATCCTCCCCGGAGAACCCCCCGGGGAGCCGACCAAGGAAGGGTCATCGCCATGAACCGGACGCAAGAACTAGACAGGATGAGCCAAATCTCCCAAATGATCCACCAGGGGCTTCCCGAGCCGGATCTAAGGGAAATGCCGGTGGAAGTCTCCGAAACCCTGATTCTGGCGCGGGAACAGATGAAGGCCATACCGGCCGCCATCGAAGACGTGAGCGCCGCCCGACGGGACTTCGCCATCCTGGACCTGGCCATCGACCGGTTGGTGGCGGTGGCCGATGAGGCCGCCCGGCTGGACCCCCAGGACCAGGCCGGACGTGACGAACGGGAGGCCGAACTGGGCCGCCTGGCCGCCATTGTCGCCCGAGTGGCGGGTCGGCGGGCCTATTCCGGCCCTAAACTCTCGGTCCTGTCCCCGGCTCAGGCCGAGGCCGCCCGTAAAACCCTGAGGCACCTGACTCCGGTCAAGGCCGTCCTGGCGGCCGAACTGGCCGACCAGGAACACCTGATCCTCGACGCGGTCGGTCAAACCATCGACTTCCTGGAACAGGTTGCCGCTCTCTATCCCGAAGCCGTTTCGCTCGCTTCCCTGCCCGAACTCCTCCGGCGCGTGAAAAGGGACCAGACGGCCCCGCCCGCTTCCATCCTCGAGGATGCGGCACGGGTTCACGGCTGGCACTGAAGGCACACGCGTCCGCTACCAGGAACGGGGGCTCTCCAAGGGGCCCCCGATCCTCCTGATAAACCGGGATGCGGCTCCGGCTCGCCTGCTCCCGTCGCCCGACTCATCCCGGCCTCATTTTTCCCATAAAATCCCCTGGTTCCTGGGTGTCGCCCGACGCGGACCATCCGGCCCCGGCCTCATCTTCATCGGTTTTCCGGCCCTGATTTTTTCCCCTTCTTGCGCGAAAACGAAAAATCCTGCAAAGTAGAATCGAAGGGACGATCATTTCCTTTTTTTGGGCAAGGGGGATCGAAGATGAATCGTCATGTTTTCGGATGGGCGACCCTCGTTGTTTTGACCATGGTTTTTCTGGCCGGGCCGGCCTTGGCCGCGCCCAACCGGGTGGCGCTGGTGATCGGCAACCAGAGTTACGAGGACGCGCCCCTCCAGAATCCGATCAACGACGCCAACGCCATGGCCAAAGCTTTGGAGGCCGTGGGGTTTCAGGTATTCAAGTACACCGACCTTAAGCAGGCCGACATGAAAAAGGCGATCGACAAGTTCGGCGGGGCCCTGCAAAAGGATGGCACGGCGCTCTTTTACTTTTCGGGCCACGGCATGCAGGTCAAGGGCGGGAATTATCTGATCCCCATCGCCTGCCAGATCGCCACCGAAAACGACATCGAGTATGAAGCGGTGGACGCGGGCCGGGTGCTGGGCAAAATGGAGTCGGCCGGCACGGCGGTGAACATCGTGATCCTGGATGCCTGCCGGAACGATCCTTTCAGTCGCCGGTTCCGGTCCACCGGGAGCAAGGGGCTGGCGCATATGGACGCCCCCCGAGGCACACTGATCGCCTACGCCACCGCTCCGGGATCCACGGCCAGCGACGGCGACGGCGAGAACGGCTTGTACACCCAGGAACTGATCAAGCACGTTCAAACTCCGGGAATCACCATCGAGGATGTGTTCAAGCGGGTTCGCGCGGGCGTGATCGGACAGTCCAGCGGTCAGCAGACGCCTTGGGAATCCTCTTCCCTGGTAGGTGATTTCCGGTTCAACCAAGCTTCGCCAGGAGGGGGAACGGGGACCCAGACCGCCTCCGTTGGACCTTCCGTCCCCCCGCCGTCTTCGGGTCCCACCGTGGTGGACCAGAAAGCCCTGGCCGGCCGGGTGTTGGTGACGAGCAACGTGGACGGCGCCCGGTTCAACCTGGCCGGCCGTGAATTCACCACCAAGGCCGGTTCCGAAATCACCATCGACCAGGTGCCCGCCGGTCCCCAAACCGTGGTGGCCCGCAAGGACGGGTACAGCCCCTTCCAGACCACCTTGTACGTGGAATCGGGCCAAACCGCCAAGCTGGATATTTACCTGGCGGAAAAGGGCGGTTCGGGGGGACAGGATGCCGGCCAGATGGCGCCGTCGGGACCGGAGTCGACGCAGGCTCAGGGGACCATACAAGGTCCCGCTTCGGATGACGGCGGGACCGGCGACGGGGGGGATGAAACCGCCGGGGACGATAGCGGGACGGACGAACTCCTGTTGCCCGGTCACAAGCTGGTCCAGGACCAGGTCCTTGGATTCAGCGTTCAGGTGCCCGCCACCTGGTCGGTTCAAAACATCGAGGACCAGGGGGATCGCGAGATCATCGCCATCAGCCCGGATCAGAACGTGGCTTTCCGGGCTCGGGGGTTCAACCTGGCGGCCGGAGTGAACCAGAAACAGGTCCGCGCTTCCTTCGAAAATCTGGTCAATCAGAA
The DNA here is from genome assembly GCA_020056895.1 of Deltaproteobacteria bacterium. Lineage (GTDB taxonomy): Bacteria > Desulfobacterota > Desulfarculia > Adiutricales > JAGVGV01 > JAGVGV01. The sequence goes on along the minus strand of JAGVGV010000474.1, from coordinate 289 downwards.
TCTGTTGGGCGGCACGGGCAAGGTGCTTTCGGCCGATCCGGATGAACTGAGCGGCATAAAAGGCGAAACGGTGATGTATTTGGGCCAGTTGACCAACGGCGTGGCCGTGAACATCGTGGCCTTTATAGGCGTTCAGAAAAAACGGGGATTCGTGATCTGGTCGATTATGCCCCAACAGCAGTTCGGCCAGCGGTTGACCGAAGTGCTGACCATCGCCGGCACCTTCAACCCCGGGTCCTGATCCGTTCGGGACGGCGTTCGTCCCCAGACCCGTGAAACTCAAACCGCC
>JAGVGV010000509.1 GCA_020056895.1 Deltaproteobacteria bacterium | reverse complement strand
TTGCGCCTTTTTAAAAGGTGAAGGGAAGGGATTTCATTTTTCCCCGTCTTCTCCGGCGAGGTCCCCAATGCGGGCCTTCCACCACAGCCCCTCCAGCTACCCAAATGGAGGACTTTGATGAACCGATTGCTTCCCAAACCCCTTCTTTTCCCGTTGCTCCTTCTGGCGCTCCTCACTTTTTCCCTTCCCGCGATGGCCTCGGGCCACGGTTCGGACCAACCGGCCAAAAAAGGCATTGTGCTGGTAGCCTTTGGCACCAGCGTGCCCGAAGCGGCCGGGGCATTCAAGAACGTCGAAACCAAGGTCCGGGCCGCGTTTCCGGATACGCCCATCCGCTGGGGGTACACTTCGCGCCTGATTCGGGAAAAATTGAAAGCCCAAGGCCGGGAGATGGACACTCCGGCTCTGGCGTTGAGCCGCCTTTACGCCGAAGGCGTGACCCACGCGGCGGTCTTGTCCCTGCACACCATCCCGGGCGAGGAATTCAGCGATCTGACTCGGACGGTGGACGCGCTGGCCGGCCTGCCCGATGGGCTCACGGCCATTCACCTGAGCGCTCCTTTGTTGATGGCCGACGAAGACCTGAGGCGGGTGGCCAAGCTGCTGGCCGAATCGGTCCCGGCGGACCGGAAAAAGGACGACGCCGTGGTCTGGATGGGCCACGGCACCCCCCATCCGGCCAACGTGTATTATGTGGCCATGGGACGGTACCTGGAACGGATTGATCCCCTGTTTTTCGTGGCCACGGTCGAAGGGGCGCCATCCTTTGACGAAGTGTTGGCCGAACTCAAGGCCCGGAAGGTGAAAAAAGCCTTCCTGGCGCCCTTCATGGCCGTAGCCGGGGATCACGCCCGGAACGATATGGCCGGCCCGGAAGCCGATTCATGGGCTTCCCAATTGACCAAGGCCGGGATCACCCCCGTCCCGGTACTCAAGGGTACGGCGGAATACGATCCCCTCGTTCAGATCTGGGTGGATCATTTGAAGGCCGCGTTCGACCAATTGGAGCATTGATTCCTTGATGCCCCGGGACCCTGACCCCGCCTCGGTGATCCTCAAGCGCCCCCGGGTGCTTTGGATCGGGTGCGCTCTGGCCCTTGCCGGCCTGGTTTCCATGGCGGCTTCGACCTTGTTCGGAGCGTATCCCGTACCGGCGGGGCGGGTCCTGACCGTTTTAATGTCCTTGGCGGGCCTGGAAACCCAGCCGGTGGACCCCACCCTGGCCGCCGTGGTTCTGGACCTTCGGCTCAGCCGGATCGTTCTCGCCTTTTTGGTGGGCGCGGCGCTGGCTTCGAGCGGGGTGGTGTACCAGGGCTTGCTCCAAAACCCCCTGGCCGATCCCTTTACCTTGGGGGTCTCCGGCGGCGCGGCCTTTGGCGCGTCCATGGCCGTAATGCTGGGGTTGACGGGCATCGCGGCCGGGGCTCCGGCATACGGCTTTTTACCCCTGTTTTCTCTTTTAGGGGCGTTGGGGGCTCTGGCCGCCGTCATCGCCCTGGGCCGGATGGCCGGGCCGCTTCGGCGGGAAACCCTGGTGTTGGCGGGCATCGTGGTGGCCACCTTCCTTTCGGCCTTGATCAGCCTGATCAAATCGCTGGACGAAGAATCCGTTTCGGCCATCGTGTTCTGGATCATAGGGTCGTTCCAGGGGCGGACCTGGAGCCATGTGCGGTTGTTCCTGCCTTATTTCGCGATCGGCATGGTGGTGATCGCCCGGTACAGCCGGGAATTGGACCTTTTGGCCCTAGGGGACGTTCAGGCCCGCCAATTGGGCGTGGAAACGGGCCGAGTCCGGTTGATGCTGCTGATCGGGGCCAGCCTGGCCGCCGCCGGCGCCGTGGCCGTGAGCGGCGTGATCGGCTTCGTGGGCCTGGTGGTGCCTCATGTGGTCCGTCTGGTCCAGGGCGCCGAACATCGGCCCTTGTTGGTCGGTTCGGCCCTGTTGGGCGGGCTGCTCATGGTCTGGTCCGATGTGTTGGCCCGGACCCTTCTTTCCGGCGGCGCCGAACTGCCGGTGGGGGTGATAACGGCCCTGTTGGGAGCGCCTTTTTTCTGCCTGCTCCTGGGCCGCCGGCGGGCGGGGGACGCCGGATGATCCAATTCGAGGGCGTACGGGCCGGGTACGGCCGCCGGGAAGTGCTCCGGGATGTTTCCTTCCAGGTGGCCGAAGGCGAAATGGTGGGCTTGTTGGGGCCGAACGGCGGCGGGAAAACCACGCTGGTGAACGTGCTTTCCGGAGTACTATCGCCCATGGGCGGCCGAGTCCGAATCCGTGGGGTTGACCTTCACGAACTTTCGGCCCGCCAACGGGCCCGGACCCTGGCCGTGGTCCCCCAGCGGCTGGGCGCTTCCTTCGGCCCCCGGGTGGGCGCGGTAGTGTTGATGGGCCGGTATGCCCATAGTTCGTGGCTGGGGGGATACGGTCCGGAGGATGAACGGGCGGCCAGGGAGGCCCTGACCCTGACCCGGGCCTTGGACCTGTGGGACCGGCGGCTGGACGAGCTTTCCGGCGGCGAAACCCAGCGGGTGCTCATTGCCCGGGCCTTGGCCCAGGAAGCGCCCATCCTGGTGCTGGACGAAGCGGCCGCCCACCTGGACGTGGCCCGCAAGGTGGAGATTTACGAACTATTGAAAACCAGGAACCGGGCGGGAATGACCGTCCTGTCCGTGGTTCATGATTTGAACCTGGCCGCTCTGTACTGCCGGCGCCTGTTGTTTTTGAAGGCCGGCCGGCTGGCGCTGGACGGCCCGACCTCCGAGGTTTTTACCGAGGAGAACCTTACGGAGATTTATGAAACGCCCATCCTGGTGGCCCCGCATCCCGTCACCGGCGCGCCTCAGGCTCATCTGGCGCCTGGTTCCGCTGGTGCTTCTGGCCCTGGTTC
>JAGVGV010000322.1 GCA_020056895.1 Deltaproteobacteria bacterium | reverse complement strand
GCTTCGGCGGCCCACACCTTTGACCGTCTGGTCCTGGTGAACCGGAGGCTGTATGCGTACGGCCCGCCGGCCATGGTGCTGGACCCGGACCGGCTGGCCGAAGTGTACCAAGACCGGCCTCGGGTTCCAACCCCCATCGAACCGGGAGGCCGCCCATGACCGGAAGCCTGATCGATTTCTTTGTCGAACCCCTTCGGCAGGCTTTTTTCCTGAAAGCCCTCCTGGGTGCGTCGGTGGTGGCCGTGGTCTCGTCCGTGGTGGGCTGCCTGGTGGTGCTTCGCCGGATGGCTTTTCTGGGCGACGCCCTGTCCCACGCCATGATCGCCGGAGTGGCCGGCGGGTACCTGTTCATGAAGGTCCTTTTCGGCGTAGAAGCCCATGCCCCGGCCATGCTTTTGGGTTCGGTGCTGGCCGCGGTGATCACCGTGGGTCTGATCGGTTTCGTGGCCCGGGTCTCCCGGGTCAAGGACGACACGGCCATCGGTATTCTGTACACCGGGATTTTCGCCGCCGGCGTGGTTCTGGTATCGGTGTTTCGGGAACATATCCATATCGACCTGATGCATTTCATCATGGGCGACGTGTTGGCCGTGGCCGACGCGGACCTATGGGCTTCGGTTTTAACCGCCGCCCTGGTGCTGACGGTGATCGTGGTTTTTTACCGGTATTTCCTGATCGTGAGCTTCGACCCGATCATGGCCGCGTCCTTGGGAATCCCCGTGGCCTTGATTGAATACGCCCTGACCACCTCGGTCTCCCTGGTGGTGGTCACGGCGGTCAGCATGGTGGGCGTGATCATGGTGGTGGGCCTGTTGATTACGCCGGCGGCCACGGCGTATCTGCTTTCGGACCGTTTGGACCGGATGATGACCCTGGCGGCCCTCTTCGGAGTGACCAGCGTGGCGGGAGGGCTGTACGCGTCGGTCTGGCTCGATTCCGCCGGCGGCGGGGCGATTATCCTCTTTTCCACCGTTCAATTCCTGGTGGTTCTGGTTCTGGCCCCCCGGTACGGGCTGATGGCCAAATGGCTTCAGACCCGCCGGCTGGCGCCCCAGGAACTGACCGAGGACATTCTGACCGCTCTGGTCCGGCGGCCGGAAACCGACGTCCCCCTGTCCGTTGTCCGGCCTTTTCTGCCCGGCCCCATGGCGCGAATCCGGCGGGCCGCGGCGCATCTGGTCGGCCAGGGATTCCTGCGAATGCCTCAACCCGGAGTGGCCCGGCTGACGCCTGCCGGCCGAGCCGAGGCCAACCGGCTGCTCCGAGCCCACCGGCTATGGGAAACATACCTGGAGCACGTGGGCGAACCGGCGGAAAACCTCCATGCCCGCGCCCATGAACTGGAACACATCCACGACCCGGTCGTGGTTTCGTACCTGGACGACCTTCTGGTCCACCCCCAGTGCGACCCCCACGGCCAAACCATTCCGGATGCCCAAAACCCGGCCTGCCCTCTGGAAGACCCGGCGTCCGAGGAGAATTTGTCCAAGGAACGAGGTTGAGAACTCGTTCCGCTGTTATAGACCGGTGGATATCGTTACCCTGGGAGAACATTCGTGGAACAAGCGATCCATTTCGACGGGCCGGAGGGGCCCCTGGAGGGCCTTTTATCCGAGGGCAAGGGCCGCCGGGCCGGAGTGATTCTCCACCCGCACCCCATGTACGGCGGGACCATGCACAACAACGTGGTTCTCGCCTGCCTGAACGGCATGGCCCAAGCCGGCCTTTCGACGCTCCGGTTTAATTTCCGGGGCGTGGGAAAAAGCGCCGGCCGGTTCGCCGACGGCCGGGGCGAACAGGATGATCTGATCGCGGCCGTGGAGTTTTTCCAAACCCGGGGCGTTCAAGACGTGGTGGTGGCGGGCTATTCCTTTGGCGCCTGGGTGGCGGCCATGGCCTGGCCTGGGTTGGCCGCCATGGGCGTGGAGCCGTTGATCCTGGTGGCGCCTCCGGCGGCCTTCATGAGCTTCGATTCGGCCGATCCATCGACTAGGGTGGGGCTGATGATCGCCGGGCAACGGGACGAGATCGGACCTCCCGCCCTGGCGGCGGCGTTTGGCGCCCGGTTGACGCCTCCGGTCGTGGTGGGCGTGATAAACGACGCGGACCACTTTTTCGGCGGCTTCGAAACTTTGCTGGCCGACCGGATCAAGGCGTATTTGGAAGGCTGAAACCCGGTTCGCTTCCGTACCGAACCAGCAACCGGTATAAAGCTTCGGCGCCAAACGCCACGGCCTCGGCCGGAACCCGTTCATCGGCGGCGTGGATGGTTTCGATGAACCGGAAATCGTCGGGCAGGTTCATGGGCAGAAAACCGTACGTTTGGATGCCCAACTGAGCGAAAAAGCGGGCGTCGGAAACTCCGGTCATCAAGAGCGGAACCGGTCGTCCGTCCGGGTCCAGGTCGTTCATTACTCCGGCCAGAGTTTCAAAAAGCCCCATATCCGGTTCGCCCGGGCCGGGTTCATAGGCCAGGACTTCAAGGTCTATTTCCGGCCCGATGATGTCTTTCAACTCCCTTAAAAGATCATAGGGCGCGAACCCCGGCAACAGGCGGCCATCCAGTTCCAACTCGACCCGGCTGGGGATCACGTTGGTGGCCTGGCCTCCCCGGATCACGGTGGCGTTGACCGTATGCCGGAGCATGGGTTCGAACACCCGGGACTTTTCCCCCAGCCAGCCCAAGATACGGTCGGCCCAATGGGGATGGAGCAGTCCTTTGAGCAGCCATTTTTTCGGAAACCCCAGGTTCGCGGCCAGGCCTTCGATGACCAGGCGGACGGCCGGAGTGACATGGATGGGCAGCCGGGCCCGGTCCAGGGTTTTCAGCATCCGGCCCACCCGGGCCATGGTCCCCCCTCGATGAATCTGGGACCCATGCCCGCCCGGACCCGTGACAACGGCTTTGAGCCAGCATCGCTGCTTTTCGGCGATCATGATGGGGTAAAACCGGCGGCCGGCCAAAGGCAGGGAAAACCCGCCGAATTCCCCCACGGCCCAGCGGACGCCGGAAAAGAGGCCGGGATGTTCGTCCACCAGAAACCGGGCGCCCATCCGGCCGCCGGCCTCCTCGTCCGAAACCACGGCCAGAATCACATCCCCCCGGGGGATCCGGTTTTCGGCTTTCATCCGGAGCAGAGCGGCCATCATCATGGCCACTCCGCCTTTCATGTCCAGAGCCCCCCGGCCCCAAACCCATCCGCCGTCCACCACGCCTTCAAAGGGCGGATGAGTCCAGGTCTGGTTCTGAGTGGGCGCCACGTCCACATGGCCATAGAACAGGAGCGGCGGCGCTTCGCCCTG
>JAGVGV010000720.1 GCA_020056895.1 Deltaproteobacteria bacterium | reverse complement strand
GCACAAGGCCGACCCCTCGCCGGATTCATCGCCGGCCTCCGGCCAAGCCGGTTTTTCGGGTTCTTCCTCCGCCAACCGGTCCGTGTCGGTCGTGGGCGCTCCAACCGCCGGCGGCCACAAACTGGCCCTGGCCTTCGGCAACGCCCAATACACCTCTTCTCCCTTGAAAAACGCGGCCCATGACGCGGACGACATGGCCGCCACACTCCGCTCTTTGGGCATTACCGTACTGCACCGTAATAACTCCGGCCGGCGGGAAATGACCGAGACCATCCGGGAGTTCGGCCGGTGTTTGAAAAAAGGCGGTGTGGGTCTTTTTTACTCGATTGATATTAAACCGTTTTTTAAAAAATTCCGGAAATATCTCTTAAATTTCTGTTATTCTTTATTCCGTCAACGGCCATATCCTCCGGGAACGGTTACAACGGATTGGACGGATGACGCCGATGAATTCAAATTCATCTTATCCGTGTCACCCGTTTCATCCGTGGTCAAAACTCTTTTAGTCCCTTGACGGCGTATGCATCGCGGCCGTCATTCCCCCGCTTCGGCCAAAATCCGCTCGGCCCTTCGGCGGGACCGGTCAAAGGGATCGTCCAGCCCTTGTTCGCCGTCCATGGCCTCAACGGGCCCAGCCACCACGAAATAGAGCGATTGCGCCAGGAAAAACAGCCAGATCGAGACCGCCCAGGCGTACCGGTGGCCGGGGTCCAAAGCCCATAACAGCATCGCGGCGCCGCCCAAGGTCAACGTTTCGGCCAATATTTTCCTAAACCAAGGGCCGTCGATCAGAGCCCCGCTCCGTATCCAGCCAAACACCGGAAACGCCAGGAACAAAAAGCCGGAAAGCGACGCGGAATTCTGAGTCGCCGCCGCCAGCGCCGCCAAGGGGAAAAGAGCCGGCCCCAGCCCCCGGCCGCCGATCCGGCCCAGGATCAGGCTATACCCCGCCGCCAGCAACACCAGATACAGTTCAAAGGCCGTCCGGCCGCCGAACCAGGAAGTGGCCAAAGTCCAGGCCGGAATGAATCCCAGGGCGCCGGCCAGGCCGAACAGGATGGTGGCCGTGACGGGATGCTTCATGCGGTTCATGGAACACCTCCAGCGATATGCTTTATTTCGAAAGACCGGCCTTCAGGGCCATCAGTTCAAACTCCACGTCCTCGGCCGACGGTTCCCGGCCGCCATCCGTCCGGTCCCACGATGCCGGAACCGAAGGACGGGCCGCCCGGCGGATATAGTCCTCCACTCGGGCCCTGAGTTCCCTCAGCACCGCCTCCCGCTGATCCAGCCGCCGCCCCAGATCGTCCAGGTCCCGGTCCAGCCGGCCGGCTTGGCTCAGCCATTCTTCTCTAGCCCGAGCCAGAGGCTGTTTCCGCTGAATCAGTTGGCGGGCCAGGTCATCCCGGCATTTTTCCACGGCCAGCAGAGCATCCCGTTCCAGCTTGTCCACTTCACTCTTCGTCCGTTCGTATTCCCGCCTCACCCGTTCCTGTTCGGCCGCCAGCCGCCGGTGGTCCAGCCGGGCCTCTTCGATGGCCGTTTCCATGTCCCTCAGGCATTGCCTCAACATCAAAGGTTTGTCTTCCATCTGGTCCAGAACGCCGTGAAGGTCCGCTCGGCAAAGCCGAACCAGGCGCGAGAAAAAGCTCATGATCCGCCTCCCTTCCGGGACGCCCCCGGGCGGCCCCGGTGGGGTTGGGGGGAGGAAGGACCAACCTCCCTCCCCGGCTTGGTCACGGTCCGGTTACTTGGCCCGCCGTTCGCCGTAGCTCTTGAACTGGAGCGACTTGGAATTGACTTTTTGCTTCTGAGCCGCTTCATCCGCCGAACCGGAGAACGAATCGGTGATCAGGGTTTCGAGCTGGTCCAGGTCTTCTTCCAGATTCCGGGTCACTTCCTGAGACTGAACCACCGCGTTGGCCGCGGCCTGCTGGGACCGATAATCGGTGATCCGTTCATTGGCCTTGGCTTGGTCGCCCTTACGGATATCCGCCGCCACTTCCTCGCGCAGGCGGTTGTAGTCTTCCTGAATCACCTTCTTTTCCCATTGTTCCTTGTCGTAGCTGGCGAACACGTCCCGCTCGTCGGCGGCCACGGCCACGGTAAGGGGCTTGTCCAGGCTGACCGAATACAAGGCGCCCTGGTTCAGGTACGCCAGCCGGATACCCTGGAAATCGTAGGTGGCGTTGGCGGCGGCGGGGACCTTGAGGGTCAGGTACAGGGTGCGGGCGGCGCCGGAAAGAAGGTCGCCAGGACGGATCACGGCCACTTGGCCCCGCAGGTCAATGGGATAACCGGAAGCACTCACCACGGTCACGCCGGCTGGCAGAGGCAGATGGATTTCCACGCCAGTGGCCGCCGCCACCCGGGCGCTCATGAATTCCTTCTGGAACACTTCGGCGAACCGGGCCGCGTCGTCCAGATAGTGGTAGTTGCCCGTGCCGTGGTCGGCGATGCTGGTCATAAGCTGTTCGTTGAAGTCCGAACCCACGCCCACGGTGCTCACGGTATATTCCTTACGCGACGCCGAGGCCGCCATCTGAGCCAAGGCCGCCGGATCGGTAATGCCCTGGTTGGCCAGCCCATCCGAAATCAGGATCACCCGGCCCAGGTTGCCCACCCGGCCCGCTTCGGCCAGCACCTGGATGCCTTCCTGCATCCCGCCGCCCAGGTTGGTGCTGCCGCTGGCGAATACGTTCCTCACCAAACCGGCCAGGTTTTCCTTGTTGCCCGGCGTCAGATACATCAGCGGGCTGACCCGGTTGACCTGATCGGAATAGATCACCAGGGCGAACCGGTCCTTGTCGGACAGGGAATCCATCAACTGGAGGATGGCCGTTTTGGCGTCGTTGATCTTCTGGCCGCCCATGGACCCGCTCCGGTCCAGAACCACCACCATGTCCACGTTTTGGTTCACGGCGCCGCTGGAATCCGGCACCCGGTCGGCGGTCATGGTCAGCGCCAGACTCACCAAGCCGTCGCCTCCGGCCTGGACCTTGCCTTGAGTGAATTTTCCAGTCAGCCCGACCACACCCGCTTTGCCGCTTGAAGGATCGGGAGCGGGTCCGGCCACGGGCGGGGTGGGCGCAGGAGTCGGCGCCGGGGCGGGGCTAAGGGAGTTTTTCGAATAGGCCAGTCCGGCCACGGTGACGGCCATGAGTAGCCCCACCAGGAGGATCGTTCTCAAATAATTCTTTTTCATGGCATGCTCCTTTTTAGTTCCAAGGTCCCGTGGTGTGGTGGTTTCAATCCGTCTTGTCATAAAGGCTAACGCACCACCCCGGAAAAGGGCCAGGCAAAGAAACGCAAAAGATATCAGGCGGGTTTTTGCGTTTTTTTTACGATGAAAGCGGTCCGAAAGGATTACAATTTGACTCAGGGAGAATCGACCGGAACCCCGGGGGGAGGACGGCCATGAACCGGCCCAAAGCGCGCATTTTGGTGGTGGAAGACGATCCGGCCATGCTCCAGGGTCTTCAGGATTATCTGGTGTTCAACGGGTTCGAAACGGCCGGCGCCGCCGATGGCCCCAGCGGACGGGATATGGCTCTCGAACAACGGTTCGACTTGATTCTGCTCGATGTAATGCTCCCCGGCCTGGACGGCTTTTCCATCTGCCGCGAAGTTCGGAAGCAAAAACCCGGTCAACCCGTCATCATGCTTACCGCCAAAGGGTCCGAAGAGGACGTGATTACCGGGTTCAAGGCCGGAGCCGATGATTACATCAGCAAGCCCTTTTCCTTAAGGGAGCTGATGGTCCGGGTTCAGGCGATTCTGCGCCGGGCGGGCCGGACCGGAGCCGAAGCCGAAATCACCATCCGGGGGGTCCGGTTCGACGGCGCCCAGCTCAAGGCCGAAGGCCCCCAGGGGATGGCGGAACTGACCCGCCGGGAAATGGACATCATCCTGTTTCTGGCCGCCCATCCGGACCGGATCGTTTCCAAAAGGGACCTGCTGGCCGACGTGTGGCAGTACCCCGACCCGGACGTGGAAACCCGCACGGTGGACATCCACCTGCAGAAATTAAGGAAAAAAATCGCCGGCGTGTTCGGGGAGGAACCCTTCATCGAAACCGTTCGAGGCGAAGGATACCGGCTGACCGAGGAAGGAACGTGAGGCCATGAGGCGCCTGTGGGTGTTGATGCTGGTGTTCGGTCTGGCTCTGGCCTTGCCCGTGGCCTTCCTGGTGGTGCGAACGTACCAGGGGTTGGCTCAGGAAGAGACGGCCGAACTGAAATACTTCGCCGATACGCTTCTGGACCGCATCGAGGGGGAACTGACGTCCTTCGTGGCCCGGGAAGAGGCTCGGGCCATCGACGATCCCCTGTACGCGCCCCCCTTCATTGGCAACGAACGAGTTTCCCCGGCCATGGAACCTTACATCGTGGGGTATTTCCAGAACAATCCCGATGGCAGCCTCCGGACGGCTCTTCCCCCCAAGGATCAGGCGCCCGAAACCGGCAAGGCGGCGGTTTCCGCCAGTAAACGGGTTCCCGAAGACATGGAGGAAGCCAACCGCCTGTTCAACGCCCGCATCCCCAAGGCGCCCGACCCGCCGCCAACGCCCAAAACTGCGGCCCGAACCAAACTGGACACCAAACAAAAACCGGACCTTAAAGAAAAAAAGGAAGCCGGACCCGCCACCCGGTACCTGGACCGGCCCCGCCGCGAAAAGGACCATCTGGGCCAGGACGAACCCCGAGTCCAACGGATCAGCCCGTCCCAGGCCGCCAGCCTTTCGAATCTGGACAAAAAGGTGAACGACGAAGTGGCCCGGGACCTGGCCAAGGAACTACTGGCCAAGGAGGAAGCCCAGGAACCATCGATGGATACTCGGGCGGGAGAAACCCTGGTGGCTCAGGCCGAGTTAGGGGACAAAAGCCTGGCCGCGGATATGGACGAGGGTTTCGCCTCCACTCCCGGGAGCCGGGCGAAAGCCGGTTTGGAAGCCGCCCGGCCTCAGCCATCGACCACGGGCGGGGCGTCGCCGGAAAAAGGATACCGGTCCCTGGACACGGAATCGGTCCCGCCGCCCCGCCTGATCCCGCCGCCCTTTCCAGCCCAAAACGCGGAGGAACCCGAGGCTCAGGGAAAACCCAACCAGGCGGCGATGGTTCCAACCGCCCCCAACTCCGCCGGATTCCCCTTTTCTTCGGGTTCACCGTCCGGATCGTCGTCCGGATCGGACGCCGCCAAATCGGACCTGGCGGCATCGCCCAAGGGCGGCGCGGTTTCGGTAGGATCGGGATCGGTTCAAACCGCCTCGGCCGGACCGGAAGCGGACCGGCGCGTTCTATCCGAATCGCCCCAGCCCCCCT
>JAGVGV010000053.1 GCA_020056895.1 Deltaproteobacteria bacterium | reverse complement strand
TATGCCCTATCCACAAAATGCTGTATTATATCAAATTGTTATGGATGCAACCGACAACGAGTTTCTTTTTTCTTTCACTTCTGATTTTCCCCCGGCCCCCAGTTTCCCACACCAAACAGCGAAGAGCCACATTTTTTCTATTTTCCCCCTTGACAGCTCCTCGGGCGGTGTGCCACCGTGGTAAGCGTTCCGGTGGAGGCGGGGAAGGCCTGTAAAACCGGAACCAAACCAAGGAGCCCATCATGATGTGAACGACGGTCCCCTCTGGGGAGATCCGGCACGGTAGGGTCCGGTCCATAAGCCGTCATATCACGCCTCTTCAATCTTCATAATCATTTCGGTCCAGTTCCTGGCCCGTGGAGGCCGTTCCGAACCATTCGGACGGTGGACGCGGCGTTCCCTTTTTCCGCCACGCCTTCAAGCCTCTTCGGGGTTCCCAGCCAGGGTCCTGGATCCACCCGTTTATCCAAAATTTCATCCGGACGTTTTTTCGTGGCCTGATTCCGATCCCCAAAAAAGGATTCAAGGCCGAAAAGAAACGCCAGGTGAAGGGGGAGACGTTTGTCTTCCAACCCAAAACAAGTGGAATATCAACAACAAAGGAGAGAACCATGAAGATCATGCTACTCGGCGCGGGGGCGGTGGGTGAAGGCTATGGGGTCTTGTTGACCCAAGCCGATCCCAAAGGGTTGTGTTTCGAGAAGTTGGTGGTGGCGGATGCCAACCTGGACCGGGCCAAAGCCGTGGCCCAGCGATTGGGCGGCGGGGACCGCTTTCCGGCCATGGCCGTGAACGCCGGCAGCCAGGCCGATGTGGAAGCCGCTCTTCGGGCCGCCAAGGTGGACCTGGTGATGAACGGCTGCCCCCAGCATTTCAACAAAGAAATCTTCGACGCCGCCTTCAACGTAGGGTGCCATTACATAGATATGGCCATGAGCCTTTCCGAACCGCACCCCACCGACCCGTTCAATCTTCCCGGCGTGCTCCTGGGCGACTACCAATACGCCAAGCATGATGCCTGGAAGGAAAAGGGACTATTGGCCCTTTTGGGCATGGGTATTGACCCGGGCGTGAGCGAACTGTTCGCACGGCATCTGGCCGATCATTATTTTGATGAAATCGATGTAATCTGCATTCGCGACGGCGCCAACCTGACCGTGGACGGATACCGGTACGCCACCGTGTTTTCCGCCTGGGGCGTTATGGAGGAATGCACAAACCCGCCGGCCTTCTGGTCCCGGGAGCGGGGGTATTACACCACGGAACCGATGAGCGGCGAAGAGGTTTTCGACTTTCCCGAAGGCATCGGCCCGCAAAAGATCGTGTCCGTGGAACACGAGGAAGTCATCAATATTCCGCGCTGGATTGATAAGGGATTGAAGTACGTGGATTTCAAGATCGCCCTGGGGGACGATCTGGTGGACGCCCTCAAGTTGATGTCCGCCATCGGCCTCACCTCCGCCGAACCCGTCACGGTCAAAGGCCAGAAGGTGGTGCCTCGGGATCTGGTGGAAGCCTTGTTGCCCAACCCGGCCCACATCGGCCCGAAAATGACCGGCAAGATTTCGGCCGGCACCCTGGTCAAGGGCCGTAAAGACGGCAAACCCCGGGAAATCTATATGTATCAGGTGTCCGACAACCAGGCCTGCATGAAGCGCTGGGGTATCCAGGCCGTGGCCATCCAGACGGCCGTGGGCCCGGCCATCGCCACGGAGCTGTTGGCCAAGGGGTTGTGGACCGGGAGCGGAGTGCTGCCGCCCGAAGCCTTCGACCCGGCCCCGTTCCTGGCCCGCATGGCCGAATACGGCATGCCCTACGGATATCGGGACAGCTGGAACGAAGCCCGTTAGTACCCATCCCTAAAAGGGTTCTTGAACCTTGGAGGCGTTGTTGGAGGGTGGAAGCCGATCCTGGAAATATGTCTCATATTCCTCCGGTTGGCTTCCCCCCTCCGCCTCGCCCCAAGGCCAAATTCCGAAATTTTGGGATGAGATTCCAATTACTTGATTCACCATCCGGGGGGACCCATCCGGGGTCCCTCCCGGAAAACCTTCCCGGCCCCTCATTGCCTTCACGCTCCCCGTTTTCCGCCCATTGGATAGGGTAGAAAAGCCAATCCCAAGGTTGTTCTTTTTTCGGACTATGGTACAACTCCACAAAAAGGGGGACCGCTATGGACGGAAAATGGGGAATCGTGGTCCGAGTGGTTGGACTGGCCGTATTGGTCGTGGCCGCGTCGATCGGGATGACATATCTATGGAATCCCAAGCCGGAAACCGTGCCGCCCCCCAAACCCCTGGTCCTTGAGCCCGGGATGACCGTGGAAACCTTTGGCCGGACCAACGATTTGGCCAATCCGGTGCTCAAGGAACTGTTCGGGCTGAGTGAGGCCAAGGACCTGAGCCGCCCCCTGGATTCCTTCCACCTTTCCAATGATGAAATCATTCGGCGGGCGCAAAAAGCCATGGCTCTGGCCGCCGAGGAATCCAGCAAAAACTGGATCAAGATTTTGGTCAAATTCCTTTTGTGGCTGGCTTTTCTGGCGTATGTGTTCCGTTTGACGAGGTTGGGACGGATCACGCCCGGCGTGCGGAAAGGCCTGTACTTCACCGCCGCCGTGGTGTTCGGAGTGGTGCTCGGGTCCGACCCCAGCGCCATGGGCACGGTCAAGGACGCGATTCATCTGTTCGCGGTTCAGCAAGTGATTTTTCCGCCGCGTCTGATCGCCCTGTCCGTTTTTCTGCTGACCGTGTTGCTGGCCAACAAATACATCTGCGCCTGGGGCTGCCAGGCGGGCGTATTGCAGGACCTGGTTTTTCGCCTGGGCCGGAACCACAAAGACGACCGGGGCCGGATTCCCCAGTACAAGCCACCGTTTTGGCTGACCAATACCATCCGCGTGGTTTTTTTGGCGGTGTTCATCGCGGCGGCGGTTTTGTGGGGGGTGGACATCATCGAACCCGTGGACCCCTTCAAAATCTACAAGCCCCTGGCTCTGAGCGCGGCGGGCATGGGGTTCATCGGGGTGTTGGCGGCGGCCAGCCTGTTCGTGTACCGGCCTTGGTGCCATTTTTTCTGCCCCTTCGGTCTGGTGGGCTGGCTGGTGGAAAAGGTGAGCGTTTTCAAGGTGAAGGTGGATTATGGCGCCTGCGTGGCGTGCGAAGCCTGCGCCCGGGCCTGCCCGTCCACGGTCATGGGGGCCATTTTGAAACAGGACCGGACGATTCCGGACTGTTTTTCCTGCGCCACCTGCATGAACGTCTGCCCCACGAAATCCATCACCTTTTCAGCCGGCAAACGGGTCAAGCCGCCCGAGGGACATTTTGAGAAAAAACGAAAAAACGAGGTGAAAACCGAAGGATAGAAGCAAGACACGCCTCGCCCGTGAAAGAATGGCCGGGTGAGGCGTGCAGCGAGGATACGTCGCCTTTATTCTTTTCCTTTTTTCCCTTCCAAGGGCAAGGCCAGAGTGATGGTGCACCCGGGGCCGTCGTTGTTTTTGGCCCAGACCCTCCCCCCCAT
>JAGVGV010000282.1 GCA_020056895.1 Deltaproteobacteria bacterium | reverse complement strand
CCTGGTGGCCCGGACCATGGGCCGCGAAGCCGGCGACCCCCGCGACGTGATCCCTTCGGACTTCTTCGGCCTGGCCGTTCGCCAATAAAGGGAGAACCCCAAGATGAGCTACCAAGCCACCAAAACCACCTGTCCTTACTGCGGGTGCGGGTGCAATTTTTATTTGGAAAGCGTTGACGGCCGGCTGGTGGGGATCGTGCCCGACAAATCCAGCCCCGTGAACCAGGGCAAGCTCTGCGTCAAAGGCTGGACGGCTTTTGAATTCGTTCAGAGCCCCCGGCGGCTTCAAACACCCTTGATCCGGAAAAACGGCGAACTGGTTCCGGCTTCGTGGGACGAAGCGTTGGACTTCGTGGCCGGCGGCCTGAAAAAGATCGTCAAGGAGTCCGGCCCCCGGTCCGTGGGCGTGTTCGCTTCGGCCAAAATCACCAACGAAGACAACTACGTGCTGCAGAAATTCGCTCGGGCGGGCATCGGCACCAACAACGTGGATCATTGCGCCCGGCTCTGACACAGCTCGACGGTGGCCGGGCTGGCCGCCACGTTCGGTTCCGGAGCCATGACCAACTCGATCGACGAACTCACCGACGCCGACGTCATCTTCGTCATCGGGTCCAACACACCCACCGCCCATCCCCTGGTGGCCACCCGGCTGTTCCGGGCCAGGGCCAAGGGCGGCCGCGTGATCGTGGTCGATCCCCGCGGCATTTCCCTTCGGAAGCAGGCCGACCTGTACGTCCAACACAAGCTGGGCACGGACGCGGCCCTCATCAACGGCATCATGTACGTGATTCTGAAGGAAGGCTGGGAAAACAAGGCCTTCATCGAATCGCGCACCGAAGGCTTCGACGCCTTCCGGGCCGTGGTGGACCAGTACCCGCCGGAGCGGGTGAGCCAGATCACGGGCGTGTCCGAACAGGACATCCGGACCATGGCCGAATGGTATGCCAAGGCCGAAAAAGCCTCGATCGTATACTGCATGGGCATCACCCAACACACCACGGGCGTGGACAACGTGAAATCCCTGGCCAACCTGTCCATGCTCACCGGTCAGATCGGCCGCGAATCCACCGGCGTGAACCCCCTGCGGGGCCAGAACAACGTTCAGGGCGCCTGCGACATGGGCGGCCTGCCCAACGTGTATCCCGGGTACCAGCCGGTGCTCAACGAAGCGGTACGCGAAAAATTCGGCGCCGCCTGGAAGGCCGAAGGCTGGGAAGTGAGCCTGGATCAAGGCGTGGGGCTGACCATCCCGGACATGCTCCATGCCCTGGATCACGGCGAAATGCGGGCTTTGTACGTGGTGGGCGAAAACCCGGTGATGAGCGATCCGGACCAACACCACGTGGAACAAGCTTTGGCGAAGGCGGAACTCTTGGTGGTGCAGGACATCTTCCTGACCGAAACCGCACGGATGGCTCATGTGGTGTTGCCGGGGTGTTCGTACGCGGAAAAGGACGGCACCTTCAGCAACACTGAACGCCGGGTCCAACGAGTCCGGGCGGCGGTGAAGCCGGTCGGCCAGTCCCGGCCGGATTGGGAGATCATCCAGGACCTGTCCAACCGGTTCGGGTATCCCATGCATTTCGAATCCCCGGCCCGGATCATGGAAGAAATCACCCAGGTTACGCCCCAGTACGCGGGCATCCGGTTCGACCGGCTGGAAGGGGAAGGCATTGCCTGGCCCTGCCCCACGCTGGACCACCCCGGCACCCGGTTCCTTCACAAGGATAAGTTCGTGAAGGGCCTGGGCACGTTTTTCCCCATCGAATTCAAGCCGCCGGCCGAAACGCCGGACCCCGAATACCCCATGTGGCTCACCACGGGCCGGGCTCATGTGCACTATCACACCGGCACCATGACCCGGAACTCCCCCACGCTCCACGCTCAAATGCCGGACGGGTACGTGGAACTCAACCCGGCCAAGGCCCGGGAAATCGGCGTGGAGCCGGGCGGGTCCGTCCGCCTGTCCACCCGGCGGGGGTCCATTACCGCGGCCGCTATGGTCACCGAGCGCGTCCCGGCCGATACGGTGTTCGTTACGTTCCACTTCATCGAAGCCAACGGCAACGTGCTTACCAATACGGCCCTGGACCCCATCGTCAAGATTCCCGAGTTCAAGGTCTGCGCCGTGCGGGTGGAAGCCGCCTGATTCCCCAGGCGTTTTCCCTCCACGCCGCTCCTTCCATCACCGCCTCGCCACCGGATGCCGCGCTCCCCCTGGAGACGCCGAATCCGGAGGCGAGGCGGTTCTTTTTTCGCGAACCCATAACCGGAATCGTATTCCGTACTGGGCGGCGGACCATTCCTTGGGTATGATAGGAGGAGAAGTCGTTTCCTCCCTGGTGGGCGGCCCGAGGGAGCGTGTTCCCATTTCTCTGAAACCGAGGTCCCCAAGCATGTGGTCGGCCAGTACGGGTGATCTGTTTCGCCAGCCCTTCGTCACCCTTGAGGAAATCAGGCGGATTCTCGAGGCCGAGCTATTATGCGGGCGCCGTTGGCACGACCGGCTGGTGGCCCACTTCGCCTTGACCGACATGATGAGCCGCGTGCTGGCCGAATGTCCGCCCCAAACCCTGCTGCTTACCCGGCTGGGCCATGTGCAGGTGGTCAACACCGCCGTGGTGGCGGGGCTCGAAGCCGTGGTGTTTCTGGAAAACCGGATGCCGCCGCCCGAAGTTCTGGACCGGGCCGAAGCCCTGGACCTGCCCATCCTCAGAACGCCTTTGGATACAGGCGAGGCCATGAGGCGGCTTTGCCTGGGAATCGGGCCGGAATCATGAGCCTGTATACCGAGACCTTTCGGGTGGCCGGCATGGATTTCGTTCGCGCCGGCGAAGCGTCGCTCCGGATCAAGCATATTCTAAAGAACCTGGGAGTCAACGGCGACCT
>JAGVGV010000167.1 GCA_020056895.1 Deltaproteobacteria bacterium | reverse complement strand
CCAGGCTTCCCGAAGCAGCGCCGCCAAAGCCGGGTCTTCGGTCCGGACCGGTGTTTGCCAGCCGTCCTGGCCGGTTTCCCGAAGGTAAATCCGGCGGTACAGAGCCCGGACCGGAGCCAGGGATTGTTCGAAGAGCATTTTTTTAACGAACAATCCGGCCAAGTCCCGGCCCACGCCGCCGGCCAAGCGGTCAAACGCCGGTGTATGGCTCAGGTATTCGGCCAACTTGAGCGTCAGGTCGAAGCAGGCTTCGTCCGACCGGCGGCGCAGGTGGTTCTGGTCCGGCCGGGACCGAAGATTCAGATAGAGAGAATCGGGATCAATCGGCGGCATGGTCAGGCGAGAACCGTTCCGTTCCATTCGAGCCGCCGGATGGATTGATTCCCGTACGCGTCGTTGGCCGCCACGCCGATCCGCCGCACGTCATCGAGGGGCAGCGTATCGGGCTGAAAGGCGTAGTACCACCGTTTCATCGACGGATCGAAATCGAAATTGTCGTGGATGAATCGCCGGGACCGGGTTTCAATGGCCAGAAAGGGCTGAGGTCCGAAAACTCGGCCTACCCTGGTTGCGACTTCGATATGGGCCACGTCGGCCGGGGATTCCGGGTGGAAGATCAAGTCCAGGTCCAGCTTTTCGTCCGGAACGCCTTGGGGCCAGAGGGCTCGGCGGAAGCCTTCAACCCCTTCGCAGTACCGGAACTTGACTTCCGGAAACCGTTTGGCCGACGTATGGGCCAGATCGCGAAGAAAATCCACTTCGGGCCCCAGGTCCCGAAAATCGTGGCTGGCGATGCCCACCAGGGTGGGTGTCCCTTCGGCGGCCCGGGCGAAGGCCTTGTCCATTTCGCGCTGATCAATGCTGGCCAACCGGTTCAAAACGTTGAGCGCCCGACCGATCCACCGGCGGCAGTTCCCCGGCATTTGATAGTAATCGTGATCCGGATGGTAGATGGACCAATCGGAAGGCGCCAGCCGCCAGTCCCCGGACCGCCCTTTGCGGAAATCCACGGTCTGGTCCAGTTCGCGGTTGTCGTCCAAGGCCATGTTCGAAATGTCGAAGGGAATCCATTGTTCCAGAAACCAATTGCTGTCCGGCCGTTCGGTTTGGAACCCGGCCCGGAAGACCGCTGGGAACCAAAGCCGTTCGATAATCCGGCGGCAGAGAATCTGGTGGAGTTCCGCGGAATTGACGTAGCTGGTGGCGCACCGGTGGGCGTCGCGGTAGGTGCTCATGGGGTGGAAATGCCAGTGCAGCCCGTCCCGGCGCCCGGGCTGATTGGCGAGAACGGCCCGGTAATGATCGAAAATATTATGATACCCCATGTCCCGGCGTCTTGGATTGTATTCGAAGCCCACATGGTCCAGGCAATGCCAGTTGAACACCCATCCGTTCCCGAACGAATCCGGGTTTTTCATCCGGAATTCGGGGGCCGTGACCCGGGCGACCATGGCATCCACCATGTCCCAGGTTTCCATGTAATTCACCAGGTGGCCGGAAAGAGTTCGGGCCACATCCTTTTCCAACCCGCCTAAGTTCATTTCGGCCCGCTGGAGTTTTCCAAGGTTCTCACGAGTGGGGGCAATGCCTTCCAGGCCATATAAGTCCCGAAGCCGTTCGAACTTGGCTTCCAAACTTTCATATAAGGGGCCTTCAGTGTCCACGGCGTGGACGATAAGCACTTCAGCGGGTTGGGCGGTCATGCGGATTCCTTGGCTTGAGTGGTTCGGATCAACACTTTTTAGGGCTCGATCGCCTCAATCCCGGCGCCAGTTTTCCGGTTTCAGCGGATCAGTGGGGAAGGCTTGGATACCTTCGCCGGTATAGAGCCAACGGCGGAAATGAGCCAGCATTTTTTCATCGTTCATAAACAACCGAAGCATGGCCGGCCAGTCGACCGGGATGCCCGAAGGTTCGTACCCAAAACGTTCCAAATATGAACCCGACACTACCTCGGCCAGAGCGATTTCTTTCTTGGACAACCCTTTTTTCCAGCGATGAATCGACGCCGCCACGTCGAAGGCCACTCCGGAATCGTTGGGCTGGAAGGACGAATTGGCATGCCAGGGGCGGCCGTACGCGTCCTTCCAATCACCTGGGGCCGATCCGCCGGCCGGGCCGCCTTCCAGCCCCAGAAAGGCCCAGAGCCGCTGGGTTTCCTCGATGGGCCGGAGCGCGAAGTCTTCGTACCGGACCCAAATAAAGCGATCCGGTCCCAGTTCGGTTTCGTACCGAGCGGCGGAGGCCATGGCGTCCAGGCAGTTGAATACGGCTTCCAAGTATGCCGGCGGCGGGGCATAGGTGTATTTTTTGAACGATATCAGAACGGACCGGGGGTCCCGCAGCACCAGAATCGCTTTGCCGTTCGGCATATTGTTGACAAACCATGGGATTTCGCGCCAGAGAAGCTGGTTTTTTTCGGCCCAATGGACTTTTTCGCCGGCCAGGTACATGACGCTCATAACCACGTTGTACAACCGAGCATAAGTGATGGGTCCGTCGGTTTCCAGTTCCTTCAGCACCGCCGGCTGATCCAGGACAATCTGGTACCGTTCCAGCAGCCGGTCGGCCAGATCCCGAAGGGCGGCCAGAGTCTGAGTGGGGTCGGAGATCGGATCGTACCGGTTTAGGATAAACCGGGGCGCGTTGACCCGGTACATCGAAACATCCAGCTTCGGATGAACGCCCAGGTGCTGCGCGATGAATTCGGTGCCGGTCCGGTATACTCCGGTAATCAGGGTTTGGCTTTGGGATCGGATCATGGTCAGGTCTGCCGGTAGCCGCGGAAATCGGGGTCCCGATCCACGTACAATTTTTTGGCCTGGTTTTTATAGGATTGGAGCCGGCTGGTGAAATAATTGTCCAAGAGCCGGGTGTTGGCTTCGTACAGCGCCTGGTAGTATTCGTCATCGGACAGCCGGGTGAAGTTCACGCACATCAGGTCCGAATTCAGGTGTTTGCGCTCGTAAAAATCTTCGCACCCGGTCAGCAGCCCCTTTTCGATGGCCAGATAGTAAAGAGGGCTTCCCGGATACGGAGT
>JAGVGV010000483.1 GCA_020056895.1 Deltaproteobacteria bacterium | reverse complement strand
GTGGCCTTCATGACGGAAATATTGAAGCTGACCGGCGGGGAAAACGTATTGGAAATCGGGACCGGATCCGGGTACCAGGCGGCGGTGCTGGCGTTGACCGCCGGACGGGTCCAGACCATGGAGATCGTTGAACCATTGGCCGAATCCGCCCGGGAACGGCTGGGGTCGTTGGGCTACCCGGCCGATGTCCGGGCCGGCGACGGATACCACGGCTGGCCCGAAAACGCCCCGTACCAGGCCGTGATCGTCACCTGCGCGGCCGACCACATCCCTCCCCCGCTCATCGGCCAATTAGCCGTGGGCGGGCGGATGATCATTCCCGTGGGTCCGGCTTGGGGCATACAGAGCCTTGTGCTTATGGAAAAGGAATCGGAAACCAGCCTGAAACGGTCGCACCTGATGGCCGTCCGGTTCGTTCCCCTGGTGACGGGCCGCTAATACCGTCTCGAAAAAGCCCAGGCGCGTATGCCGTAAAACCAAGGTGGACAGCAAAAATGGAAGAGAAAATGTTCAACCACGGATGACACGGATACCACGGATAATAGGAATGTGAATATGGACCCGAACGACTTTTTCGGGGTTTGACTCGGAGCATTCCTGAGCGAACCGGGGAAGGCTCTGGTTCCTTCCTTTCCTGAGGAAGATTCCTCGCGGCCGGGACCGCGGGGAGTTACAATTCATCCGCGTCATCCGTGGTTAAACAACTTGTTCCAGTTCCGTCCGCCGCCGGACTTCGGTGACTCGTTTCCCAAACAATGGCCCGCCTATTTTGGCTTCTTTTTCTTCAGGTAGTTCTGAGCCACGTCCGTGGTCACTTCAATGCTCCGGCCCACGCTAAGGAAAATATTCCGCAGAATGCTGGTGGCCCGGTTGAATTCGGCGTCGAACTTCTTGGCATCCACCTTTTCCGTGGCCAAGTCCGCGTTCCCCAGGATCATGGCGCCCTGAGGTTCATGCCCCAGGGGCATGAAGGGGATGGAACCGAAGTAGTCGCCTTCCTTCAGGGTGGCCAGGTACGCTTTTTCGTTTTTCACCCGGCGGACCACATAGGCTCGGCCTTTGCCGATCCGAACCAACGGGACCTTGCCTTCGCCCTGAGGCACAACGACCTCCGCGGCCCGGACTTCGGACGGCGTGTGGACCTTCCCCTGGTAGAATTCGACGGCCCGGTCCGTTACCTGAGTCACCCGATGGACCAGGCTTTGCATCATTTCCCGAAAGGGGAACGACAACCGGACCAGTTCGGTGGCGATCCGCTGCATGTCCAGAACCCCCAGGCAGGTCCGGCCCGCCGTGCGGGTGGTGGCCGTGCGGATGTGTTCCTGGCTGAGCACCGAGGCCATGGCTCCGGGATAGCAGCCTTCCCCCAGCCTTAGGATGGGGATTTCGCCCTCTGGAGTAATCCGGAACACGTCCACGCCGCCTTCCAGCACCACCCAAAGCCAACTGCCGTATTTGCCTTCGGTAATCACTTCTTCGCCGGCGTTGTGCCATTCTTCGTTCGTCACGTACAGAAAGTCCGGCAAGGGTCCGGTCAGCGTGGGCCAGTCCGCCGGCGGGAGCGCCGTAGGAACTTCCGGGGCGGGCGCCTGGATCAAAGTTGTATCGTGATGCCTTTTCTTCCGAGTCTCATGAATGTCGGCCAGGTCCACGGCCCATTCCTCATCGTCAGCCTCTTCGTCCACGATTTCCACAAAGGGCTCTTCCGGTTCCTCTTCCGTGGCGACGATGGATACTTGGGGAGACAGCCGCGGTTCCGCCGCTTTGGGGGCTGGAGGTTCCACCACAACCTTCGGAGCCGGAGGTTCCGCCGCTTTGGGAGCTGGAGGTTCCGCCGCCTTGGGAGCTGGAGGTTCCGCCGCTTTGGGAGCCGGAGGTTCCGCCGCCTTGGGGGCCGGAGACGGGGTTGCCGGTTTCGGCGCGGGTTTTCCTCCTGGCCGGATGATGATGGTATACCCCGCCGCCAGAATCGGGCTGGGTTCCCAGCCATCCTTGAAGCCTTGGGCGTACAGAGTGATCGACGCGCCAATGTCGATGGGGCCGGTATAAAGGTCCGACGAGGGCGTTGGGTCCGTGCCGTCGGTGGTGTACCGGATCTGGGCGCCCGGCGTGGCCGACGTAATTTCCAAACGCTGGGGCGAAGCATACACGCCGGGCCGGACGGAAAACTTGGGTTCGGCCACGGCGCCGGTGATGGCGTATTCGGCTTTCAGGATCGGGCTGGGCGTCCACCCCGGGAAAAAGGCTCGGGCTTGAAGCACGACGGTCTGGTCGATGGTCACCGGGCCGGTGTATTCCTGGCTCTCCTCGGTGGGTTCGGAACCATCCAGGGTGTATCGGATGCCGGCCTCGTTGGTGGTGGTGGCCAGGGTAACGGTGAACGGCCGGGCCGAGACCATGGCCGGGGGATCGGCGGTGACGGGCGACACCAGGCCGCTTACCCGGTACGTGGCCACCGCCATGGGGCTCGGTTCCCATCCCGGCCGAAAAGCCATGGCGGAAAGAATGAACGATTTCCGGGACCGGACCGGCGGACCAAAAACCGGGGACGCTTCGGTGGGCGTGGTCCCGTCCGTGGTGTAATGGATCCTGGCGCGGGGGGTGGCCGTGGTCAAGGTCACGCCGACTTCGGGGGCCAGGTCTCCCGACGGCGGAGAAAACACCGGCTTGGCCGCGGTTCCGGTCAGGCTGTAAACCGCTTCGGCCACGGGACTGGGGTCCCAGGCGGGTTTGAGGGCCGCGGCCCGGAGGGTGACGGAATCCGATACCAGCACCGGCAGCCGGTACACGGGGGATCCGGCGTTTGGCGCGGACCCATCCAAGGTGTAGTGGATCCGTGCGTCCGGCGTGGCCGTGGACAACACCACCCGGAAATCTTCCTGGTACGTTCCCGCCGGCGGATCAATGGCCACTTCGGCCACTCGGCCCGTGACGATGAACACGGCCCGGGCCATGCGGCTGGGCGCCCAGTCGTCCTTGTACGCCCGAACGGTCAGAGTGGACGACGCGGTCACCGTCAACGATCCGGCATACAGGGGTGACGTTGGGGTGGGCAGGGACCCATCCAGGGTGTACCGAACCTGGGCTTCGGGCGTGGACGTGGCCAGAGTGACCTTGGGAGGGGTCGTGAAGGTTCCGCCGGGCGGATTCACCCCCGGATCGGCCACGGTTCCGGTGATTTTATAAAAACCGGTAACCGTATCGCTGGGCTCCCAATCCTTCCGAAAAGCCCGCGCCTTCACCATCAACGGCGCGGCCGCGTCGATGGGCGCCACGTACGTCATGGAGGCTTCCGTGGGTTCGGAACCATCGATCGTGAACCGGATCACGGCCTCG
>JAGVGV010000465.1 GCA_020056895.1 Deltaproteobacteria bacterium | reverse complement strand
GGCATTAGGGGAATCCGGTTGACATGTTAGGCTTTTTCATGAAAAGTTTGGCGAGCGTTCCCGGGTTATCTCAGATTTCTGGGTCGGCATTTAAAAACCATTCTTCAAGGGCGCAGCGCCAGGAGAGCCAAGTTCATGTCCTATTCCTCCCGATTGCATCTGCCTAAAACCCATTCGAGCCGCGTTACCGACGCCCTTTCCGCCCTGGATGACTATTCCCAAAAAATGAACAAGACCCTGATCACCCAGGCGGAAAAAGACCGAGCCAACCAAAACGCGGCCAATTGGGGCCATCACCTGGCGTTGGGTGAATGGGCCGGTGGGCGGTTGTTCCGGAGCGCCCACGCCACCCGGGTCCGGGCTTTGACCCGGGCTCTGCTTCTGAAATATCTCTTGGTTTCCAATGGACAGGCGGATACCAATTTATTGAATCAAGCCAAGCAATGGTGTTCATCCCGAAATGATCATTCCGAGGAATATATCGTCAGTCAGATCGAATGGCTGCACTACAACCACAACAAAAATACGTACCAGGCGTTCGAACGGGCGGGGGAGATCGCGGAAATAGCCGGAACCAGGCATTGGACGGCCAGCGTACCAACGAAATTTTTCATGAATGACGCCGAGCTGAACCAGAACGCCAAAGCGCGTTCCACCTGCTTCAGCGCGGTGTACCATTTTCTTTTTCTTGGCGGAGTGCGGTCTCATACCGGCGACTCAATAGCGCCCTTCGACCTCGATAACCAGGCATTCATAAACATCATCAAAGAGAACGAACCAAACACCATCAACCTATATCACAACCGGAACGTGGTTTTGGACCCTGGAACCCCAATCGCTTTGTACTACAAGGACGATACCGGTGAAATCAGAATAGAACGGCTCCATTGCGTTATCGTCGCCAAGGATCAGGATTATGTGGTTGGAGTCAACAATGGAGTGGAATACAATCCGTACACAAGCGCGTATAGGGAATGGCTTGATCGCATAGACCCAAACCCCAATGCCATTGAAGACTATAAGAAGAGTGAAAAACGATGGAAAACAATGGTTTGGCCAAAGGTGCTCCTTTACGGCATCAGCCGAAATGCCTCCCGGTTTCCCATATCGTTCCTATTTGAACTATGGCCCCAAAATATCAGCTATACCCACATCATCCCTCTATTGTCCCATGGAAACAAACGCCCGGGTCAGGGCTGGAAATGCTGACGGTTCCGGGGCGCGGCCAAGGGGGCTGGTCCGCTTTTCATTGACGGCCCACCGGTCCATCTGTTTTTTATCGAACATGGTTTGAAAGAGCCCCATATGGACATTTCCTTCACGGACCTCAGGAAAAAGGCCCGGAATAATCCTTGTAGCCCTTATACGGAGGGAATCCGTCACCATTACGCGGCGGGTCAAGACCATCGCCCGGCTGGCGCCCATGAACGAACCGAAACCGGGATCCGCGGCCGATCAGCCCGCCCTTGGCATGTGGCGGGATCACTCGGGTTTGGCCGACGTGGAACAGGCCGTGCGGAAGATGAGGAAAGAAAGATACGATCCGCGCTGATTCAGTCGTCGCCGGGTTTTTCCGTGTCCATCCCCCCTTCGCCCCCGCCGTCACAAGTTTGCCCGCCTGGAGCGCGTCCTTTGTATCAGGCTTTTACAATCCGTAAAAAAGGCTGACGCTTTTCCCCGTTGAACGGTGACCAAACAAACCGCCTCCTTTTTTAATTACCACTAAGAGTTACCATCCCCCTTCCCCTCGCGAAAAACCCTGGCACGCCCCTTGCCTCCTTACCAGGCCATCGGCACGTTTCCATCGGGTTTCCTTCTTTGGTTCGGCGCCTGGAAGTGCCTTTTACGGACCGGAGAGGAGGTGTCGCCGTGGAGGCGAAATCGACGCTCATCGAGCGCTGGGGCATGTTGGACTCCGAACTAACGCCCGAACAACAAACCCTTCTGGACCAGATTATCCACCGGTATCGAAACCGGCCCGGCGGCCTGATCCCCGTTTTGGAGGAGGTTCAGGAAGCCTTGGGCTATCTGCCCGCCTCGGTCCAGGCCCGTGTAGCCAAGGGATTGGGGCGGCCCTTCGCCGAAGTCTACGGGGTGGTCACCTTTTATCATTTCTTTACCATGGAGCCGCGAGGCAAGCATACCTGCCGGGTTTGCCTGGGCACGGCCTGCTACATCCGAGGCGGCCGGAAAAACCTGGAGCACCTGGTGGATACTCTGGGGATCCATCCCGGGCAAACCACGCCCGACCGGGAATTTTCGCTGGATACGGTCCGGTGTCTGGGGGCCTGCGCCCTGGCGCCGGCCATGACTCTGGACGGCGAGACGTTTGCTCAAGTGAAACCCCAGAAGATCAACCAGATTCTGGATGGTTTTCGGTAAGGCGCCCGCCTGGGGCGGCGGGACCGCGAAAAAGGTCGGTAGGGATCGGGACCACCGGGTTTTGGAGGCGGCCGGTACGACGCCGCTTGGAAAGGCCGCCGCGAAACCCATGGTGAACGCGGGAGGTGGGGGACCATGAGCCAGCTCCAGGCGGAAGGTTTTTTGCGGCCGGAGTCGCTCTTACGGCTTCATTGGGACATGGCCCGTTTCATGGCCGTCCGGTTCCAGGACGAGGTGGCGGCGGACGACAAAACCGCCTTTTACCACCTGATGTTCTGCGGCGGAACGGCCTGCAACGCCAGCAAAGGCCAGGACTTTTTACGCCGTTTGAAAGAGGAGGCCGACCGGCGGGCCTTGGGCGATAAAGTGCTCGCCTTCGAAACGGGATGCATTGGTTTTTGCGCCCAGGGTCCGGTGATGACCGTGTATCCGGGCGGGATTTTCTATGTGACGCTCCGGCCCGAAGATGCCGGCCGGATCATCGATGAACATCTTTTGGGGGGAAAGCCGGTCCAGGATTTGATGTACCGGGACCCCGCCACCAACGAACCCGTCCAACGGATGAAGGACATTCCCTTTTTCGCCCGGCAAACCTCCCGAGTCCTCCGGAATCGGGGCCGGCTGTCGGCCGAGGACATCCGGGAATACATCGGCGCCGAAGGGTACCTGGCGGCCATGAAGGCCCTGTTGGGCATGGCCCCCGAAGAGATCATCCGCGAAGTTAAAACCGCCGGAATAAGGGGCCGGGGGGGCGCCGGCTTTCCCACGGGCCTTAAGTGGGAATTCGCCGCCCGGGCCAAAAGCGACGTCAAATACATCCTGTGCAACGCCGATGAAGGGGACCCCGGGGCGTTCATGGACGCCAGCGTTCTGGAAAGCGACCCCCATTCCGTACTTGAAGGCATGCTCATCGCCGCCAAGGCCATCGGCGCCCGCCAGGGGTACATCTATTGCCGGGCCGAATACCCCTTGGCGGTTCGGCGTTTGACCATCGCCTTGGCCCAGGCCCGGGAATCCGGCCTGTTGGGTACGGACATCCTCGGGTCGGGGTTCGATTTCGATCTCGAACTGTACCGAGGCGCGGGAGCTTTCGTCTGCGGCGAAGAAACCGCTCTCATGACCTCCATCGAAGGCAAGCGGGGTACGCCCCGGCCTCGGCCGCCCTTCCCGGCGGTTCAAGGACTCTGGAAAAAACCATCGGTCCTCAACAACGTGGAAACCCTGTCCAGCATCCCCCAGATTGTCCTGAAAGGCGGCGCCTGGTACGCCGGCGTCGGGTCGCCTCGAAGCCGGGGCACCAAAATCTTTTCCGTAACCGGCGACGTGCGGGACGTGGGGCTGGTGGAAGTGCCCATGGGGGCGCCCATCGGCGACATTATTTTCGACGTGGCCGGAGGCATGAGCAAAGGCAAAAAATTCAAGGCCGTCCAGCTTGGCGGCCCGTCCGGCGGCTGCGTTCCCGCCCGTCACCTGGGCGCGGCCATGGATTATGAGTCCATTGCCCGCCTGGGGGCCATCGTGGGTTCCGGCGGCATGATCGTGATGGATGAAGACAAGTGCATGGTGGACGTGGCCCGCTTTTTCATGGATTTCTGCGTGGATGAATCCTGCGGCAAGTGCGTGCCTTGCCGGGTGGGCACCCGGCAGATGCTCCGGATTCTGACCCGGATCACCGAAGGCCAGGGAGCGCCTCAGGACCTGGACCGGCTGGAGCGTTGGGCCCGAGTGGTTCAGAACGGGTCTTTGTGCGGCCTGGGGCAGACGGCGCCCAACCCGGTCTTGTCCACCCTGCGCTATTTTCGCCATGAATACGAAGCCCACATCAACGAAAAACGATGCCCGGCGGTGGTTTGCGCCAGCCTGTTCGAAGCCCCCTGCGTTCACACCTGCCCCATGGGCATGGATGTGCCGGCCTATGTGGCCCTGGCTAAAGCCGGCCGGTACGACGACGCGTACCGGGTGATGCTGCGAACCAACCCCTTCCCCAGCGTGTGCGGCCGGGTGTGCGAACATCCCTGCGAAGCCAAATGCCGGCGCGGAAGTCTGGATCAGCCGGTCAGCGTCCGGTTGCTCAAACGGTTCATCACCGACGCGGCGGTCCGCCCCAAGGAAGAAAGCCCGGGGATCACGCGGCTGGAAAAAATCGCGGTGGCGGGCGCCGGCCCATCGGGGTTGACGGCGGCCCGGGACCTGGCCTTGAGGGGGTACGCGGTAACGGT
>JAGVGV010000194.1 GCA_020056895.1 Deltaproteobacteria bacterium | reverse complement strand
CCGGCCGGGGCAACATCACCCTTTCGGGCTGTTCGGAAAACAACCTGAAAAACGTGACCGCCTCCATCCCTCTCGGAACCCTGACCTGCGTAACCGGAGTTTCGGGGTCGGGCAAATCCACCCTGGTCATCGAAACCCTGTACAAGGCGGCGGCTCAGCGGTTGTACCGCGCCAAGGAGCGGGCCGGAAAAATCGACAAGGTGAAGGGCCTGGAAGAGATCGACAAGGTGATCGACATCGACCAGAGCCCCATCGGCCGGACGCCCCGGTCCAACCCGGCCACGTACACGGGCGTCTTCACCTTCATTCGCGATCTGTTCACCCGGCTGCCCGAAGCCCGGGCCCGGGGGTACAAGGCCGGCCGGTTTTCGTTCAACGTCAAGGGCGGCCGGTGCGAAACCTGCCAGGGCGACGGGATCATAAAGATCGAAATGCATTTTCTGCCGGATGTATATGTCCGGTGCGAAGCATGCCAGGGCCGTCGGTACAACCGCGACACCCTCGAGGTAAAATTCAAGGGCGCGTCCATCGCCGATGTTCTGGATATGACCGTGGCCACGGCCCACGAATTTTTCGACAGCGTTCCCCAGATTCGGTCCAAAATGGAAACCCTGATGGAAGTGGGCCTGGATTACATCCGCCTGGGCCAAAGCGCCACCACGCTTTCCGGCGGCGAAGCCCAACGGATCAAGCTGTCGCGGGAATTATCCAAGCGGGCCACGGGCCGAACCTTATACATATTGGATGAACCGACCACCGGCCTTCATTTCGAAGACATCCACAAGCTGCTCCAGGTTCTGTTCCGGCTGGTGGACCAGGGCAACACCGTGGTGGTGATCGAACACAACCTGGATGTGATCAAGTGCGCCGACCACGTGATCGACCTGGGGCCCGAAGGCGGGGACGGCGGCGGTCGGGTGCTGGTGGCCGGTACGCCCGAACAAGTGGCCGGCCACAAGGAATCCCATACCGGCCGGTTTTTAAAAAAAGTGCTCAACGGCGGGAAATAGGAATAGAACCGCTGGTTCCCA
The DNA here is from genome assembly GCA_020056895.1 of Deltaproteobacteria bacterium. Taxonomy (GTDB): domain Bacteria; phylum Desulfobacterota; class Desulfarculia; order Adiutricales; family JAGVGV01; genus JAGVGV01. The sequence continues at coordinate 7,371 of JAGVGV010000194.1, read as the reverse complement.
AGTAAGGGATCGGAAACCAGCGGATTCGTTTTTCAGCTTCCGAATCCGGAGGCCGGATTCGACGTCCCGGCTTTTTTATTGAAGCGGCCCGGTCGATAGCCCGATGGCGTCGATCCAGATCGTACCCGTTCCTTCGACCACCAGGTTCAGCTTCACGTCGTCCGGGTTTTCCCCCTTTTTAAGGAAAAACGGCGTGGTCTGGAGGCGCCAGTCCTGGGTCCCCTGGATTTTTTGGTCCAGCGCGCGCGAGAAGAATTCGCCTTTGCCGGGGAAGCGGCAGAGCATTTCCAGATACACCGGACCCGTCGCGTCCTTGGTCTTCAACCAAGCCTGGTACACCAGCCGAAGGTTCTCCACGTTCAGATCCCCGGTATCGAACAGGTGGATGGTGGTGGGTTTTTGAACGTCGAACCGAAGGGACGCCCGGCCGTCGTGGCTGGTGGACGGGTCCACCACGGCCAGGGCGGCGTCGGTCACGCCCGAGGTCTGGTCCAGAGGGTATTGAAGAAGAATGGGAAGGTCTTCAGCCCGGACCGAACGAGCCCCGAGGACAAGGGCCAGTAAAAAAACAGTGGCTAAAAGGACAAAACCACTCCCTCGTCTGGTCGGCATCACCGGCTCCTTTCCGCCGGGGGTCCCGCCCCGGCTTAACGGCCGCCCGCCCGGTACAGGGTGGCGACCACGTTGCGGACGTATTGTTCGTCCGATATCTCCGCCGTCAACTCCGCCGGAAAATCCGCCTTTTTCTTGAAATGATCGGCCATTTCCCTGAAAAGTTCAACCCGGGCCCCCGGTTCCATCTGGTCCCGGCGGATCAGGGCCTGAAGGGCCAGGCCGGCTTCATGAGGCGACACCTTTTGCCGGAGCCGGGCTTCCAGGTGCGGAAAATCGTGGAACGAATTGTACTTGCCGGTCAATAACTGAGTCAGGTCCGGCGCCTGGATCTTGGGTTGACGGACCACGATGGTGTTGGCCACCAAGTCCCCCAGGCGCTGGTGGCGGCGGGAGATCAGGCAGGCCATCCCGCCCACGAGATACAGCCCGGGCAGAATGTCCACAAATCGCATCAGGTTCCTTATCACCACCTGGCTGAAGGTCAGTTTCAGCCCCTGAACGTCCATAACCTTCAGCTTTAAAAGCATTTTGCCCAGCGTCCGGCCCCGCCACCGCCATTCCATCAGCACCCCGTACCCAATGGACAGAACGAAATAGGCGAAGAGCGTGGCGGCCATGGCCAGGTCCCGGCTGATCACGCCCAGGAATCCCAAAAGCGCGCCCACCACTTCGGATAGGAGCGACACCACCACCAAGTCCACGGAAACGGCCAGAAACCGGGTAACGGGGCCGGCCAGAGTCAGGGAAAAAACCACGCCTTCCGGAGTCCGGATGGTCAGGGCGCCGGTTCGCCGGTCGGTCATGGCCGCGCCCCCCGGCGGTCCACCGCCAGGCCGGACCGGGACAGAAACCAGATCAAGGTCATCAGTTCGGCCGACCCGAAGGCGATCTTGAAGGCATAGGGCAGAATGGGTTCGTGATACTGGGACAAAAAGGCTTCCACCACTCCGGCCCAGACCAGCATCAGAGCCACACCGAACATGAGCGTGACCAGATCGGGCAGAATGTTCCGGAGCCTTCCCCGAAAAGAAATGGGGCTCCCCCACCCGATCACGGCGCCGGCCATCACCAATCCGGCTTGGCCGGCCAGGAGAATGGCGGGGATTTCGATGGACCCGTGGGGCAGCAACCAGCCCAAAAGAAACCGAATCTGGCCGGCTGTGATGAAATCCAGGGCCACGGCCCCCAGAATCACGCCGTTGTAGAACAGAAGAATCAGCGTTCCCACGCCGTACGTAACGCCCAAGGCCATGGTGGTGATGGAGACCTTGGTGTTGTGGGTCATGAGGTACGATGAAAAGGACCCCTTGCGGCCTTCCAGCCGTTTGCCGCCTTCCTCTTCCTCCATGGCCACTCGTTCGCCGGGCGTCATGTTCAGGTGGGACCAGGGCATAAGCACGCCCTTGGCTTCGGTATCCAGAGTCAGCGCCAGTCCGCCGAAGGCGAAGCCCAGGGCCATTACAGCCAGGGCCAGCCAGAACGCCAGGACATGGCGGCGGAAGGTTTGAGGAAAAGTATGGAAGAACCAGGCTCGGGGCCGGAACCGGTGGGGGTCCCGCCGGGTTTCGTGGATTTCGCCGTACGCCCGTTCCACCAGGGATTCCAGGTACCGCCGGATTTCGGGTTCGGATGAAAAGGTCTGGATCCGGGCCAAGTCCGCCGAGGTGCGCATGTACAGATAATGGAACCGGCCCAGGTCGGAAAGGTTCAGCCGGACCTCGGGGGATGAGGCCAACCGGTCCAGATACCCTTCCAGTTCGGTCCAATAGGCCTTTTCGGCGGCCAGGAATTTATCCAGATCGATGATCATAATTGGCTGTCAGCGATCAGCTCTCAGCTCTCAGCTTGTGGATCGAGAGCGATTTCATGGTTGTTTACCCACAAGAAACCCAACCTGGGGTTCTTTAAATTCGTAGGGGCGGGGGGGGGGTAAGCCCTGCCCGCGATCCAATTCCGGGCGAGGCATGCCTCGCCCCTACAAACGGATTCCAGGTTGCACAAGGCGGTATGTCCCTCGCCATCCTCGTTTTCACGGAAGCGCTTGGAATTGGGATGATTCAATAATCCGCATTCCCTCCTATAAAGCTGACGGCTGATCGCTGAGTGCTGACAGCCTTCTTAGAGGCGCTGCCTCTGCTTCACGCGCAAATACTGCGCCACCAGTTCCGTGGCCAAGGTTTCGTTGTCCACGGTGGCGAAACTCACCCCCCGGCGCTGAAGCACCCGTTCGGTCTCGCGAAGGCTGTTCCATAGGTAATGGCCGCCCAACTCGCGGTATATGTCGTCCGGCGTTTTCACCGTGTCTTCGGAAAACAGGGGCCGGGCCATGGGAGGCCGGATCATGTTGACGAACACCAAATGCCGCCGAGCCACCACCTGGATGCTCCGGGAAAAGCTTTCGGCCAGCACCGGGTCGTCCACGTTGGTCAAAAAAATCAAAAGCGCCCGGCGCCTCAGACGGCCGCTCAGGAAGGAAAAGAGCTCGTCGAAGTCGGGGGCCACCCGCTGGGGTTCCAAGGTGTAGAGGACTTCGCGGCAGGCGTCGTAATGGGTTTTGCCGTTTTTGGCCCGGAGGAACCCCAGCACCCGGTCGCTGAAGGTGACCAGGCCGTACAGGTCCCCCTGACGCTGGGCGGCCTGGGCCATGATGAGGGCGGTGGTGATGAAACGTTCCAGAATGCTCGTATCGTGGCCGTCGGGCCTGGGCGCCAGCCGCCGTTCGCTCACCCGGCCGGCCGGGCGGGCGCTCAGGCGCGAAGCATCCAGGATTACGTACACTTCCTGAGTTTTTTCGATCTGATAGACTTTGGTGACGGGCTTCAGGCGTTTGGCCGTGGCCTTCCAGTGGATGTCTTCGTATCCATCGCCGGGCAGGTATTCCCTAAGCTTTTCGAAATCGCGGCCCTTGCCCACCTGGCGCTGGGCATGAATGCCCACGCTGCCCCGGCCCAGGAAAAGAGCGGCCAGGTTTTTGCGTTCGGCCATCAGGTTGGGGTACACCCGGATTTCCGCCTTGGCCGGCAAGGACCGGCGGATGGCCCAGAGCCCCAAAGGCGACGGCGCTTCAAGATGGCACTTGTCAAAAAAGAATCGTCCCCGGCGGCTGGGCCGGCAGGGCCAGGGAAAGCGAACGTCGGCCGTCTGGGCCGGCAGGCGGACAGCGAGGACGGTTTCGGGGGCGGTGATTTCCGGCGGAAAGAGCAATCCCACGCGGAGGTCCACGGCCCGGCCGGGTTCTCCGTGAAGATGGACCGAAAACGAACCGTCCCGATCCTTGGTCAGCCGGATCAGACCGGGCAGGTGGACCTGGTACGAACTCAGCCGGCCCCGGGCGGTCAGGGCGTCCAAACCGGTCAACAGGACGAACAGCCCCAAGACCAGGGCAATGGCCATCCCGGCCGGCGACAGGCCCAAGGGGCCTCCGAGGCCTGGGCCTTCGATGCCGGGCAGAGCTCCGGCCAGGCCCAGCACGGGAGCCAGCAGGCCGGCGGCCACCAGCAGCCGGGTCCGGGGAACGATCATGACGCGGGGGCTCCCATGGGTCCGGATGGCCGCGTCATCGGGGTACGGCCACGGTTTTCAAAATATCCTGGATCACTTCGGCCACGCTCAGGCCTTCCAGTTCATACTCGGCCCGAAGAATCAAGCGGTGTTCCAGCACCGGCGGAGCCATGGTTTTCACGTGGTCGGGCGAAACGTAGTCCAACCCCTGGAGCGCGGCCAGAGCTCGCGAAGCGAGCAAAAGCGCCTGAGTGGCTCGGGGACCGGCCCCCACCAGCACGCTTTGGTGGGTTCGGGTGGCCCGGATCAGGTCCACGATGTAGGCCAGAAGTTCATCCCGAACGGTCAATACCGCCATGTGGTCCCGCAATTGAGTCAGGTCTTGCTCGGTGATGACCGGTTGAGCCACCCCCCGCTCCAGGGAGGCTTCCGGCGAATCGGACCCCAGCATCCGCCTGGCCAGCGTCAGTTCCTCGTCCCGCTCGGGCGTGTTCATCACGATCTTGAGCATGAACCGGTCTTTTTGAGCTTCGGGCAGGGGATACGTGCCTTCGTATTCCACGGGGTTCTGCGTGGCGAACACGGTGAAATTGGGGGACAGGCGGTGGGTGAACCGGTCGATGGTCACGGCCCGTTCCTGCATGGCCTGCAACAGAGCGGACTGGGTTTTGGCCGGAGCCCGGTTGATTTCGTCCGCCAGCAAAAAGGTGGTGAAGACCGGCCCCTTGACCAGATTGAACTGGTTTTTCTGCAGGTTGAACACATGAGTGCCGGTGATGTCGGCCGGCATCAGGTCGGGCGTGAACTGGATGCGCGAAAATTCCGCGCCCAAAACCTGGGCCAGAGTCCGCACCAGAAGGGTTTTGGCCACGCCGGGCACGCCTTCCACCAGAGCGTGGTGGCCGGTGAACACGGCGATGAGGGCCAGGTCCACCACGCTTTCCTGGCCGATGATGATTTTGCCCACCTCGGTTCGGGCGGCCGTCAGAACCGCCCTCAGGCGCTCGGCTTTTGGGTCCATGGTTTTCTTCCTTCCCAAATAATGCGATGAATGGCTCGGTACCCGCCCACCGGATCGGTTTGAAAGGCGGGGTCCCGTGAGGCTTGTTCGGCCCGAAGAGGCCGGTCGCCCAAATCCGGCCCCTTGGCCGCCCCGCTCCCCTGCCAGGCCTTATAGCAGGCCGCCAGAAGATCGCGGGGGGAAAGGTTCCGCCTCAACAGGCTGACCATGCCGGCGTTGTAGTCCCGGGGCGAAGTCAGCACGTCGCCGCCTTCATCCAGGTCTTCGGCCTTGGGCGGGACCAGGCTGAAGGCGTTTTTCCAGATATACAGGGCGGCCAGGATCAGCAGACCGGCCAGCAGCCCCCCCAACCGGTATTTCCGGCCCAGGGAAGCCACCCCTTCCTGATCGACCAGTCCAAAATGAGTTTCATCGAAAATCACCCGGGTTCCGGAACCCACCAGCCAGGACAACAATTCGGGGCGCCGTTCGTTCCTAAGCGCTTCGTTGCTGAACAGGTACGAATCCGCGGCCACGATCAACCGGCCTTTGCCCCAGGGCCGCGCCACCATCACCGGCCGGGGCCCCCGGCGGTACACCGTTCGCCAGGCGGGGTCCAGTTCCGTGAAAAAAAGGGCCGAATGCCACGACACCCGGGGCGGCAGGCCGGGCTGGTCGGACCGGGCGTAATGGGCGTCCAGGCGGCCCCAGTCCGGGTCCGAATCCCAGTCCAGACCCCAGCGGCCCATGAGGGATTCCTTGTCTTCCTTGTCCTTTTCGTCCTTTGTATCCTTTTTCGCGCCGTCCTTCTTTTCGGCCGGATCCGCGTCCTTTTTCCCGTCCTGGTTCTTGGAGGAATCCTTGCCGCCGGCCTTTTCACCTTTTTTGTCCGCCGGGTCCGGCGCCTCTTCCTGGACGGGCTCCTTTTCGGAATCCTCGTTTTCGTCTTCGTCCCGGTCCAGAGCCGGACCATCCAAAAGATCGCTCATGAACGCATCCGGGTTCACGGGATAAAGAGCCAGCACCACCTGGCCGCCGGTCAAGGCCAGCCGCTCGATGTCTTCGAGGTCTTCCTTGGACGCGAAGGCCAGATCCCCCAGCCGGACCCCCAGAAAAAAGGTGGTCAGGCGGTCGGAGTCCAGCCGGTTGAGCGGACGGTGGTTCCGGTCCACGGCGGTCAGGGTGTCCAGGGACCGGAGCCCGTCGTACAAAGCCTTGGCGCCCACGGGATCGGTCCGCAGGGTGGAGTAGGGCGGATAGGTGTCGCCGGCCTGGAACCTTAGTTCCAGCAGATGGTGAAGCCCATAGGCGAATCCCAGGATCAGAAAACCCCAGAGTAGCCCTTTGGCCAGATGGCGCGAAACCATGGTCAGGCCCCCTTATCCGGCGGGGACGCCATGCCCGCCGCTGGACGCCCTGGCGTTGGAAGGGGACCCATCGCCGATGGTTCCCCGGACCGGGGTAAAAACCGGGGCGGGGGGAGGCTGGGAGCCGAGGCCGGGCGGCCGAACCGCTGGCTAACCAGGGTCAGGAGTTCGTCCAGGTTCTTTTCATATTCGTCCAATTCTTCGGGACCCGCGGCATGCCGGCCGTACCAGGTCCGATCGAACAGCCGGGCGCCGCCCTGGAACCGGGCCGGAATCCCGGGTTCGTCCGGAGCATGCCGGGCCAGTTCCCGTTCATATTCGCGGTTGGATTTATACCGGGCCAATACGATCATCTGGAATTCGGCCAGCCGGGCCAGGGTGGCCAGGTACAAAGCCCTTAGAGCCAGCCGGTATTCCCCCTTGCCGGCCATGTCCCGGGCCAGGGCCAGCCAATCGTCCACCGGCCGTTCGTCCGCCGTCAGGTTTTCGTCCGTCAGATCGGGCGGAGCGGGTTTGGCGGCCACGGCCGTAACGGCTGAAGGGCGGCTCCAGGACCGGTTTTTAATGAAGCGGTACAGCACCACCGCCAGCACCGAAGCCAGCAGGGTAATGCCCCCCCAAAGGGCCACCCGCAGCCAATGGGCCCAGTCCGTCTGGCTCTTCTCGTATGGTTTGGGGTCCCGGTCCGGGATCAGATCGTCAATCCAACGGCCGATCTTGCGGAAAAATCGGCCAATGGCCTTGAACGCGCTTTTAACTTCTTTGGTAATCCAGTCCAGCACCTGGCTGATCAGCCCCGGTTCCTCGTAGTCTTCGGGAGGCTCTTCCCGGGGGAGCCGCCAGGTGTATTCGGACCGGCCCAGCACCTGGTCAAGGGCCCGGTCCAGG
>JAGVGV010000581.1 GCA_020056895.1 Deltaproteobacteria bacterium | reverse complement strand
TCCTCCACGCCGGTCAGCATCATATATAACGACCATAATTCCTTTTCGTCCAAATCCGTCCGGTTCGAGCGGAGGTAATAGGCGCCGGCGAATCGAGCCGCCTTCGCCTTCGAGGCAGATCGACGGGGCCGCGGTGAACCGATTATCTTTCCAGGTTAAAAAACACGTCGTTTTCCCGAATGACTCGCTCCAGCATTTCCTGGTGTTGCCGAACTTCGGCGCCGCCTTGGTGGATGAGTTCATGGATCATGCAGGTCAGGAAGCAGTGCATGGCGCTCGGGCTGCCGGCCAGCGAGAAATGCTGGCAGGGGACAACGTAGGATTGATGGGCGAACCCAATGACCGGGCTCAAAGGGCCATCGGTGATGACCATCAGGTCATGCCCCACCCGGCGAACGGCTTTGGCCAGCCGGACCAATTCGTTTGGGTACCGGGCAGTGGTAAGGATGATCACCAGGACGGGCGGAGGCAGCGTGCTCAACAGGTCAATGGTCGTGCTGTCGCTGCCTTTCAGGGTTTGCACACCGGTCCGGATTTTGGTCAGGGACCAGCCTAGGTAATAGGCGAAGGTGTGGGACAATCGGGAACCAACCACGTAGACTTCGTTGGCGGTAAGAATCCGAGTGACCATGGCCTGGATGGCGGGGATGTTCATACTCTCGAAAAGCATGCGTAAATTAGTAATTTCGTTAAAAATAACTTTTGCAATCCGTTCGTTTTCGGGAGCGTTTGGGTCCATGAGGTCCACCCGGTCGACCAGGGTGAGTTCGGTATCGACCCAATCGCGGAGAGCCTGGATGAATTCAGGGTATCCTTTATAACCCAGCCGATCCACGAACCGGATGACCGTGGCCTCGCTGACGCCGCAGGCATCGGCCAAGGCCCGGGTCCTCAGAAACACCGCTCGTCTGGGGTTTTGGCGGATAAAATCGGCCAGTTGCCGGCCTTTTGGGGTCAATTCGCTTCGTCGCTGGGCCAGCCGTTCTTTAAGACTCAAGGGTTGCCTCTCTCTTTGATATTCTTTGTTCCAATGCATGGGAGCGTTTCATGTCTACCGCCAATCCCAAATTGCTATGGTTTGTTACATATACCCATGACCGACTGAAAATTCAAGAAAAATCCCGATTGAGCCATTATTGCAAATAATATGCGTATTTTCAATATATTAAGCAAAAAGCCGACTTGGCTCGGGGGTGGAGGACAGGGGGTCTTTCGACGGAGTGAAATGTTTTTTTGGTTTTTTCAGTTGACAATAAAACCAAGCTTTGATATGAATTGTTACATTCAGAACACGCGGCCAACGGCCTCACCACCCAGTCCCGCCACCCCAGCCGGGCGGCGGACAGGCTTCCTCCCCCCAGGCCCGGTCCTCGCGGACCGCTCCCGTGGAGCGGCTCGATGGCGCCGGGACGGTATGAATGGGCTTCGGACGGACCCTGGCTAAGGCGAGCGCCGCTCCGCATCGATTCGGAGGAGGCTCTTTTACCGTGGAAACGTTTCATTTCATTTGGAGCCACGGCCCGGAGATTTGGCGTTTGACCTCGGAGCATGCCTATGTGGTGGGGGTCGCTCTGGCGCTGGCGATCGGGACGGGTGTGCCGATCGGAATCGCCATTACTTTCAACCAGGAAGCCGCTGAATCCGTCCTGTACGCGGCCGGGATCATCATGACCATCCCTTCGGTGGCCCTTTTCGGGTTGATGATCCCCCTCCTGGCCACGGTGAACCTGGGGATCGGCAAGGTCCCGGCCATCATCGCCCTGGTGCTTTACTCGCAACTCCCCATCATCCGCAATACGTACACCGCCATTAAAAACATCGACCCGGCCATGGTGGATGCCGGCCGGGGCATGGGCATGAAAAGCGTTCAGATCATGTGGCGGGTGCAGTTACCGCTGGCCTTGGGGGTGATTTCCGCCGGAGTCCGGGTGGCCGTGGTCATGTCCATCGGCATCGCCGCCATTGCGGCGTACATTGGCGCCGGCGGTTTGGGGTCATACGTCTTTCGCGGCATTTCCACGTCGTACGACGCCATGCTTTTTACGGGAGCCATTGTGGTCTCGATCATGGCCATCGTGGCTGACCTGTTTTTCGGCTGGCTGGAACGTCTGCTTACTCCGAAAGGCCTTAGGATCCGCTCATGATTGAACTGAACCGCGTCACCAAAATTTATCCGGGCGCAGATCAACCCGCCGTGGACGGCGTATCGCTCACCGTGCCCGTAGGCCAGATCTGCATTTTCATCGGTCCTTCGGGGTGCGGCAAAACAACGATGATGCGGATGATCAACCGGCTCCTGCCGCTGACGTCGGGCAAGATTCTTCTGGGCGGCCAGGACGTGTACGCCATGGACGAGATCCAGCTCCGGCGAGGCATCGGGTACGCCATCCAACAGATCGGCCTTTTCCCGAACATGACCGTTCGCGACAACATCGCCGTGGTCCCCAGGCTTCTGAATTGGAAAAAAGCGGATATCGATCGCCGCGTGGATGAACTCCTGAACATGGTCAACCTGGACCCGGACACCTTCCGGCGCCGGTATCCCCGGCAGCTATCCGGCGGCCAGGCCCAGCGGGTGGGCGTGATCCGGGCCCTGGCCGCGGACCCGCCCTACATGCTTATGGATGAACCCTTCGGGGCCATCGACCCCATCAACCGGGCGGTTCTGCAGGATGAATTTCTGAAAATCCAGGCCCGGCTGCACAAGACCATCATCTTCGTCACTCATGACATCGACGAAGCCATCAAAATGGGAGACATGATCTGCCTTTTAAAGGACGGCCGCTTGGAACAGTACGGAACGCCGGAAGACCTTTTGATCCGCCCTAAAAACGATTTCATCAAGAGTTTCGTCGGCGCCGATCGGGCGTTAAAACGGCTCAATCTGCTCACCGTGGCCGAAGCCATGCTGAGGAATCCCATCCATTGTCGGGAATCGGATTCCGTCGCTTCTCTTCAGGATTATATGACCAGGGAACAGCTGAGTTACCTTTTGGTAGTGGATGGCGACAACCACTTGAGGGGGTACGTGAGCCTTCTGGATATGATGCATTTCAATGGCCTGGCTGGCGAGATCGTCCGGCCCATGACTCTGACCGTCCCACCCGATTGGAACCTCAAGGATGCCTTAAGCAAGATGCTCCATTATGACCTGGGCATCCTGTCCGTGGTGGATGAGGATAACCACCTTCTGGGGGTGCTCAATTCCCGCACCCTGTTTTCCACGGTGGGTGAAACCTACGATGGAAAAGGCGGCCATTGGGGCAAAATCGAAAGCGGAGGCCGGGTGCGATGAGCGGTCTTGTACCAACCAAACCTGGCCGGTTTCGCAAAATAATGATGATCCTCGGTCTGGTTTTCTGTTTCACGGCCGGGGCTTGGTGCCAGGCTCAAGGTTTTTTTGAATTCTCTCTGGAACACCCGGGCGATATCTGTCGGTTGACCGTTCAGCATATCCAGCTCGTGGGCGTTTCCAGCCTGATCGCCATCCTGTTGGGCGTACCGATCGGCATACTGGCCACCCGGAGCTTCATGCGCCGGTACCGCGAAGTCACGCTGAACCTTTTAGGCATCTGCCAAACCGTGCCCTCTCTGGCCATCATCGCCATCGCCATGGGATTCCTGGGCATCGGCATGAAAACGGCCATTTTCGGCCTGGTGATCTATTCCATTCTGCCCATCATCCGGAATACGGCCGCGGGCCTCCTGGATGTCAGTCCGGCGCTCCTGGATGCCGGCCGGGGCATGGGCATGACGGCCGGTCAGGTTCTGTTTCGGGTGGAACTCCCCAACGCCGTGTTCGTGATTCTGGCAGGTATCCGAACGTCGATCGTGGTCACGGTCGGCACGGCCGCCGTAGCCTTCCTCATTGGCGGCGGAGGCTTGGGGGATCTGATCTTTACGGGCATCGGCCTGGTGGATACGG
>JAGVGV010000731.1 GCA_020056895.1 Deltaproteobacteria bacterium | reverse complement strand
TGGGCCAGGAGATGGGGCAGCTTTTCCATATCGGTCATCGGCGCGGCCGCTTGATGGCCGTGATCGTGGCCATGGGAATGATCGCGCCCATGGTTGTGGTCGTGGGAATGGTCGTGGCCATGATCGTGGCCGTGGTCCTGTCCGTGGTCGTGGTCGTGATGATGGCTCATGGGGTCTCCCCTTTTCTGTTACGTTCCTATGGTCTCGTACATAAACCGGACGGCGTTTTTTGGCAACTGTTCCGTGCCCCTCGATCCTATCGGCGGCGCGTCAGGCTTCGGCCCCGGGGGACCTTCCCAAGGTTGACAAAAGCCGGCGGACCCCCCACCCTTTCCCTATTATCCCGTTTTTTGACATAGGAGTCCGCCATGAAACGTTTGGGCGAGATGCTTATGCGGCCCGAGGCTTTTTCCGAGATCGTGATGGGCAATACGGCCCTGGCGAGGGCCATGATCGAAGCCGGCGCCCGGGTGATCGCTTCGTATCCGGGGTCGCCCACGCCCGAAATCGCCGAGGCCATCGGGTCCATTCCTTTGGAAAAGCGGCCGTTTTATTTCGAATTTTCCACCAACGAAAAAGTGGCCGCCGAAGTGGCGTACGGCGCGGCGGTGAACGGCCGGCTGGCCACGGTTTTTTTCAAAAGCGTAGGGCTGAACGTAGCCCTCGATACCGTGGTCCAACTGCCGCTCATGAACATCATCGGCGGCTTGGTGCTGATTCTGGGGGATGACCCCGGCGCCAATTCAAGCCAGAACGAACAGGACAACCGCCGCCTGATCCAGATGGCTTACGCCCCGGTTCTGGAACCGGCCTCCCCGGCCGAGCCTTATGTTTTTTATAAGGAAGCGGCCCGGCTGGCTCGGGAAAAGCGGACGGTGGTCATTCTTCGGCTGACCACTCATGTTTGCCACCAGAAGGAACGGGTGGCCTTCGACGCCCTGCCCATTCACGAGGTGGACGATCGCCCCCGCTTCGATCCGGCCAACGGTCCGTATATTCCCATCACCGCCCGCGTGTTTCCCCTGAAGCGCCAGGCTCTGGCCCGGCTGGCCGATTTCCGTGAATACGCGGAAACATCGCCCCTGAACCGGCTTTTGCCGGGAACCGATTCCAGCAGGGGGATCATCGCCTGGGGGTTGCCCTACTTGTCGTTGTTGGACGTCCTGGAAGACGCCCCCCAAAAACCGGACATTCTGAAGCTGGGTATGGTGGTCCCCTTTCCCCGGCGGCTGGTGGCGGACTTTTTAACGCACCACGCCCAGGTGAAGATTCTGGAGGAACTGGACGACGTTTTGGAAACCGAAATCAAGGCCCTGGCCTTCGACCTGAGCCTCCACACCCGGATCATCGGCAAAACGGGCCTGGAGGACTGGATGGGGGAATACACGCCGGATAAGGTCCGGGAAGTTCTGGCGCGTTCCTGGCCGGACCTGGTTCCGGCCCGGCCGCCGGCCGGAACGCCCGAACCCGAGGAACTCCGGCCCATTCCGGCCCGGCCGGCTCAGATGTGCCCGGGCTGCGGCCACCGGAGCGCTTTTTACGCCATAAAGAAAGCCCTGGCCGGATCCGATATCACCGTGGCCGACATCGGCTGCCATTCCCTAGGGTTTCTGCCGCCCTACGAAATGGGCCAGCTATTAATGTGCATGGGCGCATCCACCGGTATGGCCGCCGGGCTTTCCTTGTTCAACCAAACCCGCCGGGTGGTGGCTTTTCTGGGGGATTCCACGTTTTTCCACGCGGGTTTGCCCGGAGTGATCAACGCCGTGTTCAACCGGCATCCCATCACCTTGATTGTGATGGAAAACGGAACCACGGCCATGACCGGACACCAGGACCACGCCGGATCGGGCCGGAACTTCAACCAGGAAACCGAAAAAATCCCCATCCGCCGGGTGCTGGAAGCCCTGGGCGTGCAAAGCATTTTCGAAACGGATACGTACGATCAGGCCAAATTGATCGATCTGGTCCGCCAGGCCACGGCCTTGGACCATTTCAGCGTGGTTATCGCCCGGCATCCCTGCATGCTCAAGTTTACTAGAGAACAAAGGCGGAAAGCCGGCCACCAGCCACGCCAGGTGGCCATTGACCCGGAAAAATGCCAGCGGATTCACGAATGCGTCCAGGTCTTCGGCTGCCCCAGCTTCCAGATTCAGGAAGACGGCCGGGTGGTGGTGAATACGGACCTGTGCATCGGCGATGGTTCGTGCCGGCCCACCTGTCCGGCGGGAGCCATCGATCCGCCCAAAGTGGTGGCGGAAGCGAAGGGGGAGGGCGGACGATGAAAGCGTTCAACATCCATCTGACGGGCGTGGGCGGGCAGGGGATCGGCCTGCTGAGCGAAGCTCTGCTGCGGGCTTCGGACCATGCCGGCCATCGGGTCAAGGGCGTGGATACCCACGGGCTGGCTCAGCGGGGCGGAGTGGTCACGTCCCGGATCCGGCTGGGCGAAGGGGTTCATTCCCCCTTGATCGGCCGGCGCCGGGCGGATCTGGTGGTGTCTTTGGAGCGGCATGAAGCCGGCCGGTCGGCTCGGGAAGCGCTCAAGGACGGCGGAACCCTGGCGTACTACGACACATCGTGGCAGCCCATGGAGGTTCGGATCGGCGGGGCCGAGCCTTTTTCCAGCCAGGACCTCCAGGCCGAGGCCGATCTTCGGGGAATCCAGGTGGTCCGGGTGTTCAAACCCGGGCTGGTGGACGCCCGCCAGCAGAATATGGTGCTGTTGGCTCATATCGTGAAGCGGGAACTGGTTCCAGGGGTGGGGCGGGAGCACGTGCGCCAGGCCTTGGACGATCTGATGGCCGGCCGAATGCTTCAGGAGAATCTGGCGCTTGTGGAGGCGGAATGGGCGTGAGGTCAAGCCGGGATCAAAAAGAATCCAAAGGGAAGCGGATTCGCTGATAGGGGCAAGGTACGCCTCGCCCGGGGAAAAATCGGGGATGCACGTTATGAAGGGAGTTCGTACTCGTCGATCAACTGGCTGATGAGTTCCACATACTGGTTGGGGATGTGGGTGAATTTGAAGCCGGTGTCGTAGAAATCCGGGTTGATGTCCCGCCGCCGCCAAAGGCTTCGGGCTTCGAAAATAATATCGCTGGTTTTGTCCATCTGAGTGGGCAGATCCATGCGCAGCCGGTACGCCACGTCCAGCTCGATGGGCTCGGTGCTGACCAGCATTATCCCTTCGGTGGTAATATCCACCAACCGGCCCAGGGGCTGGTCGTTGGATTCATCGCGCACCTTTAGATAGTAGATCAGTTGCCGCCTTTTCAGTTTTCGTTTGTCCACGACAGCCGGCTCCTTATCACCGAAAACGGCGGTTCAGATGAATGGGTCCCCATCGGTATCCAGAAAATATCATACCCCAATTGGCGGCTTCGGTCAAAACCACCCGTGTTTTTTCATGAATAGTCCCCGTCGTCCGGTCCCGGTCGCCCCGAAGCATCCTGTTTGGAGGTCAAAGGATCAGAGGCTGGTTCATCTCGGGTACTAAAACCTGGGTTCCCGGGGACGCCATGGGAGCCTGGGCGGCGAACGGACCCGGGTCCACCATTTGGGAAATGGTTGGATAAAAGTCGTCGTGATGGTGAGGGATAACGATTCGGGGCCGAAGGGCGCGAACGTATTCCAGGGCAATGGCCGTAATCCGGCTGTGACCCTGGAGGGGCGCCAGGAGAACATCGGTGGGCCTTCGGGCCAGTTGGAGCAGTTCGTCCGGAGTGGACCCGGCCGAACCAAAGTGATGCACCGCCCGGCCTTCCACCAAAAACCGCCACGAAAGCACTTGCCCGCAAGGGTAATCCTTCAACATTCGGGTCAGCCGCCGGATCCGGGTCAGAGATCGGGCCAAGGTCCGGATCACCAGCGGAGTGTCGAAGCGGACGTGGAGGCTGAAGTGGGCCTGAGCCTGGAACGCGCCGAAGTCAAAGGTCCGGCCGTCTTCGGTCACGGTTTCGATCCGGTCGGCGGCGAGCCCCATCCGGATCAGGGATTGGGCGGCCACGGGGTCCGTGTACACCCGGGCTCCGGTCCGGGAGGCGATGGCGGGCGCGTCCAGGATATGGTCAAAATGTCCGTGGGTTAAAAAGATGGCCCCGGCTTCGGCCACGTCGGCGCTTTTAAGCGGCTGAACCGGCCGGGCCGCCGGATTCCGGGTAAGATAGGGATCGATCAGAAAAACATCCGTGCCCGTCCGGATTCTGAATCCGGCCGTACCCCACCACGTCAGTTCCATGGCCCGACTCCACCGCCCGGTCAAAGAAGCCCCGGGGGATGGGCGCGAACAGCCCTACCCCCGGGAATGCCTCCCCGTTACCGGAACCCGATCATGTATGGAAAAAACCCCCGGGATTCCCCGGGATCAGCCCTGGTATTCGGCGCTCCCGAACGCCAGGATGGGATAGAAAATGATTCCCAGCAAGATAAGGCCGACGGTGAATCCCGTGCCTTTGCCGAAATTCTTGGCCAACCCCGCGATGACCAGGATCATGATGATGATGTTGACCAGGGGGATCAGCAGGAGGATGATCCACCAGACCGGCTTGCCGGCGATCTGAAGCAACACGATGATGTTGTAAATAGGAACGATGGCGGCCCAACCGGGTTGGCCGGCCTTGGTGAAAATTTTCCAGAAAACCACCACGAAGAAGAGAATGAGCACAAGGTTGATAATCAACGGAATGATCGCCATACTCCCATCGAGCTGTTGTTCCATGCCTGTCCCTCCGATTTTATTAGGGGGCCTGGCGGCCCATATACATGCGGTTTTCTAGTTCCCCTTGGTTTTTCATTGTATCCCTTGAGCGCCTTTCGGTCGAGCCCCGGGAATGGGAATTGTCCAATTTTTTTCCAATAACGCGCCAAACGGCGGATCGGGTGGATGGGAAGGCGAAATATTGGCGGATTTGAAAAAAAAAGGCGGTGGAGAACCACCGCCTTCATTATCAATTCATGGAGCGGGAAACGGGATTTGAACCCGCGACTTCAACCTTGGCAAGGTTGCACTCTACCG
>JAGVGV010000416.1 GCA_020056895.1 Deltaproteobacteria bacterium | reverse complement strand
GGCTCTGTTAGCCCTGGCGGCCTGGGTGGTCTCCGGCGGCCTGAAACGCCGTTCCCTGGGGGGAACGGTCACGGTCGGGGCCCTGGTCCTGGCGGCAGGGCTGGCCGGCGGGTCCACGGGGCCCACCGCGTTTTGGCGGTACAGCCCCATCGGCGCCGGCCGGGTGGATTTTTCCGAAGTGGATATCAACCAGTTGAAGGATGGCATCCATCGCCGCAACGCGTATCTGGTATGGGGGACCGACAGTCTGGAGTCCGCCGTGGGCGTGGATGGCCTGGATGGTTATGCCTTCATGGTCAACGGCAAGGTGGATGGCAACGCCACCGGGGACGCTTCGACTCAGATCGGCCTGGGCCTGATCGGCGCGGTGCTCCACCCCCAACCCCAAAAAACCCTGGTCATCGGTTTGGGAACCGGGTCCACGGCCGGTTGGCTGGCTCAGGTGCCGGGAATGAACCGGGTGGATGTGGCGGAATTGGAACCGGCCATCCTTGAAGTGGCCAGGATGTGCACTCCGGTCAACCAAAAGGTGCTCGACAACCCCAAAGTCAACGTCATGTTGGGAGACGGCCGGGAAATCCTTCTGACGTCCGGGGATCAGTACGATCTGATCGTTTCGGAACCGTCCAATCCGTACCGGGCCGGCATCGCCAGCCTGTACACCCTGGAATTTTATCAGGCGGCGGCCCTGCGGCTGGCCAAGGGCGGTTTGTTCCTCCAGTGGGTCCAAGCGTACGAAATCGACACCCAGACCATCCGGACCATTTACAGCACCCTGGCTCAGGTTTTTCCCTACGTTTATACCTGGGAAACCAATGACCACGATATGTCTCTGATCGGTTCCATGGAACCCTTGAACGTGGACACGGAAACCCTAAAGCGGCGGCTGAACACCGAACCCTTCCGGACGGGTTTTGAGGTGTCGTTTTGGACTCATGAGTTGGAAGGTTTTTTGGCCCATTTCGTGGCCGGGCCCCGGATGGCCAAAACCATCGCCGATCAGGAAAAGGAACACCCCTCCTGGAGTCTCAATACCGACGACCGGATGCTGGTGGAGTTCATGTTCGCCCGGACCGTGGGCAAGGTCCGGACGTTCTCCCTGGAAGACATCCGGACGGAGAACCGGTCCCGGCCCGAACTCGGCGACAAACCCCCGGTTACCGGTCCGTACGATGCCGAATTGATGGATGAGCGCCGAGGCGTGTTGTTGGCCATGGACCAAAACGCGCCGGTCATCGACACCACCCAGCCCGAAGCCACCCAGTGGCGGGTGCGGGCCCTGGCCCGGTTTCTGGATGGCAATCTTGTGGGGTTGCTTGAAAGCTGGAAAAAACAGGACCAGACCCCACGCATCCCTCTGGAAACCGCCATGCTGGCCGAAGCTCTGGCCGATCAGGCGGACTCCGAAGCCGAACCGATGATCCAGGCCCTTCGGTCCACCCGGCCCATCGACGCGGACCTGATCGAAGCCCGGCTGGCCTGGCGAAAGGGGATGAAAGCCGAGGCCGTCGAAGCTTTGGGGCGGGGATACGAAAAGCTGAAGGCCGCCCCGTGGGCCTATTTGCCTTTGGCCCGCCGATCCTTCAGCCTCGCCCAGGAAATCGCCGCCGGCGACCCCAAGGAGGCGGCGCCCCGGGTGTTCGGGTTTCTTGAAAAACCCCTCGCCTGCAATTATTTGGAATCCTCGCGGCAAGGCGCACGGATGAATGTGGCCTATTATTTGGGCCTCTTAAAACAGGCCCAGGTTCTGGAACAGGAATACGAGCCCTTTATCCCCTGGCGGAAAAGCTTCCTGAGCGATCGGTACCGAATTTACCGGGCGGCCGGCCATCCGCTCAAAGACCAGGCCGAAAGGGACTGGCTGGAATTCATGGAAAACGAATCCATTTCGTTTCCCGAATCCCTGAAAGCCCAGGACCAGGAAGTCAAAGAGACGGCCAAGGCGCCTTAGCCCGTGGTCATCCGTCATTGAGCGCGGCGTGGTTGGACTTGGGATCGGGGCCATTCTCCCGTGGCGGGCCGGGTTCGAAGACCAGGGAGATGGTATTCCGGGTGCTTGCGGTGATCCGGACTCGATGAGCCGGCCGGCCGGTCACCGGCCAAAGGATGCCTTCGTCGTCCACGATGATCGGCTGGAGCCGCCGGGCTTCAACCGACAGGCCCGCTTCCCGAAAAACATCCGCCAATTTCCGGGTTCCGGTCAGGCCCAGGGGCTGGTACCGGTCGCCGGGCTGGACGGACCGGACCCGGAGCGGACCCTGAATTGCGTCGGCGTCCATAAGAACCCGATTGCCTTGATATTGGCTGGGGTCCAACGTTCGTGGATCGGGTTCCATGACGGCGTGGATCCGGCCGGAACGCACGGACAGCTCCGTTTCGCCCGGAACCAAAAGGGGCAGGGAATAGCCTTGAATGGGGGCTTCCCCCCGGGTTTCAATCCGCAGCCAGCCATCCCGGACCCGCACTCGGGGTCCGTCCGGCAGGTCCCGGGCGCCGGACCCTTCCCGGCAGAGCGCCAACACGGCTTCCACGTGATCCCAGGCCAGCCCTTGAACATCGGGAACCACCCGGGCCGCGGCCGACCGGATCAACCGTCGGGCCAGGGCCGGTCCCATTTGGATTACGGACCGCGCCGAAAGCAGAACCCGCCCGTTTTCCTCAACCCATCCGGTTTGGCCTTTGGCTTGCTTCAGCAGGACCGCCCAAACCTCTTCCTCGTCCTGGAGAATTCGAGCCGTCCGGACCAGCGCTTCCCGGATCCGGGGATTGTACTCCCGTTCCAGAAGCGGCAGCAAGTGGCGGCGGACCCGGTTCCGGGGGAACTGGAGGTCCTGGTTGGACGAATCCTCCCGCCAGCCAAAACCTCGATCGTCCAGCCAAGCCCTTAGTTCGGCTCTTGAAAATTCCAACAAGGGACGGACCAAGGGCCCCCGGCGGGAAGGAATTCCGGCCAGTCCGGAAGGACCGGTTCCCCGGATCAGGTTCATGAG
>JAGVGV010000723.1 GCA_020056895.1 Deltaproteobacteria bacterium | reverse complement strand
CTTGAAACCATGAACGCCCGCGGCCGGAACACTTTGGCGTACAATATGCTCACCGGCCAGATCGAACCGTCGACCGATCTGGCCCGGCGGCTGTACCAGTGCATGATCTGCCTGAACTGCAAATACACCTGCCCGGCTCAGGTGGACCTGTCTCACGTGGTCCACGCCGCCCGGGTCCGATTGACGGAACAAGGCTTTCTGCCGGACATCCATAAATCGCTCATTGCCGGCATTGGCGAGCGAGGCAACCCCTTCGGCGAGGATCCGGCCAAGCGGGCGGATGTATTCCCCAAGGATTTCCAAGCCAAGGATACGGCCGACACCCTGTTCTACATGGGCTGCGTGTCGTCGTACCAGGACCTCAAGATCATCCCTTCGATCATGAAGGTGGCCCGGACCGCCGGCGAAGATTTCACCGCGCTGGGCCAGGGTGAAGTGTGTTGCGGGTACCTGGCCTACCTGGTGGGGGATATGAAGGCCTTTGACCGGTCCCGCCAGGCGGCCATGGACCGGATCAAGAAGACCGGAGCCAAGACCGTGGTGGCCACTTGCGCCGGCTGCTACAAGACCTTTCACGATCTGTACCCCAAAACCGGCGGAGACTGGGAAGGCGTCAAGGTCCTCCACGCCATTGAATACATCGACGGCCTGATGAAGGCCGGCCGGCTGAATTTCAAACCGGCGGCCGAAACCACCAAAGTGGCCTACCACGACCCCTGCGACATAGGCCGCCACATGATGATGTACGAACCTCCGCGGGACGTGTTGAAAGCCCTGCCCGGCGTCGAACTGGTTGAATTCCCCCTGAACCGGAACCTCGCCAAGTGTTGCGGCGGCGGGGGCGGCGTGAAAGCCTTCGACAACCCCCTGTCCGGCGACATCGCCTTCGAGCGGGTGCTCCAGGCCGTGGGCGTGGGCGCCGACGCCGTGGTGTCGGCCTGTCCGTCCTGCAAAAACAGCCTGAACCAGGGCGCGGCCAGAGCCCGGAAGGAAAAAAAGGGCAAGGTCAAGGTGCTGGACCTTGTCGAACTGGTGGCCCAGAGTTTGGCATAGAAAAATGAGAAGAAGTCGTGGGGGCCGCTTTGGAGGCCAAAGCGCCCCCACACCCCCCGAAAACCACAGGTTGGCCAGGTTTGGAGTTGGGGGGTAATCGGGCGCATCGCCTCGCTCGTGAGGATGGAAGAAATGTGTTCACCTTCAGGGCGGACCTGACGGTCCACGCCCGAAGGCGTCCACGGTTCTCCGCGCCGGCCTTGGGCCGATCTTCGCCCGGCCCGGCCGGCGACCCTTCTGCCGGCGTTGTATAAAAATGAACATGCTCCCCGATGTCTCCATCTCCGGCGGGGGCGCCGCCAGCGCGGCGAACGATCATTAGAAGAGAAAATTTTGGCTTTTTTCTTTCCCCTCGCCCCCCTGGGAGTGAGGGGGTTGTGCTCCACCACCGCGCCATGGGAGTCTTCCTCATGTCCGACGTGAAACGGAAAGAAATCGCGGCCGCCAAACTGGGACGCCAGGTCATGGCCGATCATTTTCTCGGTCTCAAGGAAGCAACGGAAACCAAGAGCAAGCCCATTGCCTGGTGCACCAGCGTGGGCCCGGCGGAACTGCTCCGGTCTTTCGGCTTCGAAGTCTATTTCCCCGAAAACCACGCCGCGCTCCTGGGCGCCACGCGGATGTCCGTGGACCTGATCCCGGTGGCCAACGCGGCCGGATACTCGCCGGACATCTGCTCGTACCTCACGTCCGACATCGGCGCGTATTTGAAAAAAACCACGCCGCTGACCAAGGCCTTCGGCTTGGCCCAGGTTCCCAAGGCCGACGTGTTGGTCTACAACACCAACCAGTGCCGCGACGTTCAAGACTGGTTCGCCTGGTATTCCCGCGAATGGGGCGTGCCGCTGGTGGGCATTTATACGCCCAGGAACGTGGGCGACGTGGTCCAGAGCCATATCGACGACCATGTGGCTCAGACCCGGGCCATGATCCCCACCCTGGAAAAAGTTTCCGGCCAAAAATTCGATCTGGACCGGTTTCGCCTGGTGGTGGCCGAATCCGCCCGAACCAGCCGGTTATGGCGCGAAGTGTTGGAAACCGCCGCCGCCCGGCCCGCGCCGCTCACCTTTTTCGATGCCACCATCCTCATGGGCCCGGCGGTGGTGGCCCGAGGCACCCGGCCGGCCAACGATTATTACGAGACCCTTCTGGCCGAGTTGAAGGACAAGGCGGCCAAAGGCGAAGGGGCGGTGGAAAACGAAAAATTCCGCCTGTACTGGGACGGCATGCCGGTCTGGGGCAAGCTTAGGCCCCTTTCCGAACTGATGATGCGGCTCCAAACCACGGTGGTCGCGTCCACGTACTGCAATTCCTGGATTTTCGACGCCTTTGATCCGGCCCAGCCCTTCGAATCCACGGCTCGGGCGTACATTGAACTTTTTATCGTCCGAAACGACGTGTTCAAAGAACAATACATCGAACGGATGTTCAAAACCTTCGGTTTCGACGGCATTTTGTACCACGACGCCAAAACCTGCCCCAACAACACCAACTGTCGGTACGCCATGCCTCAGCGGTTGGAAGGGCGTTTGGGCGTGCCCGGCCTGACCATCCATGGGGACCTGAACGACCTTCGGTGCTATTCCGAGGAGCAGGCGGTGACGAACATCGAGGCCT
>JAGVGV010000027.1 GCA_020056895.1 Deltaproteobacteria bacterium | reverse complement strand
GTGGGGGGGGGTCCATCGTCGGGTCGTGTTCATGGGCGGGTTTCTCGCCGTGCTGACGGCTTTGTTCGTGTATTTGGCGGTTCGGTCGGGACCGCTGGCGCCGATTCCGGTCATCGTGACCACGATCGAAAAGCGGTCCATCCGGCCCGCCCTGTATGGCGTGGGTACGGTGGAGGCCCGTTTTACGTACCGGATCGGGCCGACGTCGGCCGGCAGGGTCAAGCGGGTGGAGGTTCAAGTGGGCGACCGGGTGAAGGCCGGCCAAATCCTGGGTGAAATGGACAGCGTGGACCTTGACGACCGCATCCGCGCCCGGGAGGCCGCCCTTAGACAAGCTGAAGCCGGAGTCGCGGCGGCGCAAGCTCAAATCCAGGACGCATCCGCACGCGGGGGGTTCAACCGGACCCAGGAGCGGAAGTACGAACGGCTGTTATCGACGAATGCCGTAAGCCAGGACACAGTGGACGCCAAACGGCGGGAACGGATGTTATCGGACGCGGGCCAAGCCGCCGCCCAGGCCAACCTGGATGCGGCCCGTCAAGCCTTGGCGAGCGTGAACGCGGATATGGAAGGTTTGGCTCAACAACGGGCCAACTTTCTTCTGAAAGCCCCGGTCGATGGCCTGGTCACGGCTCGGGAGGCCGATCCCGGCACCACGGTGGTGGCCGGACAGTCCGTCGTGGACATGATCGATCCGTCCAGTTTATGGGTCCATGTCCGCTTCGATCAACTCCGGGCCGGGGGCCTGGCGGCCGGTCTGCCCGCCCAAATCGCGACGCGTTCCCGGTCCAGCGCGCCGGTCGCGGGCCATGTACTCCGAGTGGAGCCTTTGGCTGATTCCGTCACCGAGGAAATCATGGCCAAGGTGGCCTTCGAGAACCTTCCCACGCCTCCGCCGCCGATTGGGGAATTGGCCGAGGTTACGGTATCGCTTCCCGCCTTGGACGCGGCGCGGGTGGCGCCCAACGCTTGTATCCAACGAGTACAAGGCCGGCTGGGGGTTTGGGTGATTGAAAACGACGCCCCACGATTCACGCCGATTAAAGCGGGCGCTTCGGACCTCGATGGCTGGGTTCAGATACTGGACGGACTTACCGGTGGTGAGCGGGTGGTGGTGTACAGCCAGCGGGCCTTGGGCTCACGGAGCCGGGTCAAGATCGTGGACCGGCTGCCGGGGGTGTCGCCGTGATCAACCTGGCGGGACGGGACATCCTGCATTCGTGGGGCAAATTCGTTTTTACCGGCGTGGGTCTGGGGCTTTTGATCGGGGTCACGTTGACCATGGCCGGAGTCTACCGAGGCATGGTGGACGACGCGAAGGTGCTGCTGGACAACAGCGGCGCGGATATGTGGGTCGCGCAGAAGGATACGCTGGGTCCGTACGCCGAACCGTCCAGCGTCTACGATGATGTCTATCGCTCCCTTTTGGGAATGAAAGGGGTGGCCCGCGCGGCCAACGTCACCTATCTGACCATGCAGGTTCGCCAGGGCGACCGCGACGTTCGGGCCATGGTCGTAGGCGTGGTAACCGGGGGGCCTGGCGAGCCGGGCCAGCCCGCCTGGCTGGTGGCCGGCCGGCATATTACACGCGGCCATTATGAAGCCGTCGCCGATGTGGCCGCCGGATTTCATCTTGGCGACCGAATCCGGATCCGGCGGAATGAATACGTCGTCATCGGTCTGACAAGACGCATGGTCTCTTCCGGCGGCGATCCCATGGTGTTCATCCCCCTGAAGGATGCTCAGGAAGCCCAATTCCTAAAGGATAACGACGCCATCATTCAACAGCGACGCCGTACGGCCGCGAATCCGGCCTTTCAGAGCCCGAGCGCGCCCGGGCTGCTTGACGCGATCATCGCCTCCCAAACCACCAACCCGTACGTCAACGCCGTGCTGGTTCAAATCAAACCCGGGCAGGACGTGGAGGAAACGGCGGAAATGATCCGCCGGTGGAAACGGCTGCAGGTGTATACCCGGGCCCAGATGGAAGACATACTCGTCGGCAAGCTGATCGCCACCTCCTCCAAACAGATCGGCATGTTTCTCGTGATCCTGGCCATGGTCAGCGCGGCTATCGTGGCCTTTATCATTTACACCTTGACCTTGGGTAAGATCCGGGAGATCGCGGTGCTGAAGCTGATCGGCACGAAAAACCGCGCCATCGCCGGCATGATCCTCCAACAAGCGGTGGCTTTGGGGGTGATTGGGTTCATGGTGGGGAAGGTCGCGGCCACTTTTTGGGCGCCCATTTTTCCCAAGTATGTGCTGCTTGAAGCCGGCGATGCCGTCCGCGGTTTGGCGGCCGTGGTGGTGATGTGCGTTCTGGCAAGCACCTTGGCCATTCACGCGGCCCTGAAAGTGGACCCGGCCGAGGCGATTGGAGGGTAAGATGGCCGGGGGCGGGATTCAAATCGAGGGGCTCCGCAAGCGCTACGGTTCGGGCGAAACCTCCGTGGAAGCGCTCAGGGGCGTGGATATGAAGGTCGAGCCGGGTGAGATCGTCGGCTTGATCGGGCCGTCGGGTTCG
>JAGVGV010000123.1 GCA_020056895.1 Deltaproteobacteria bacterium | reverse complement strand
CGGCATTTCCAACGTCACTTCGGACAGCCGCATGAACAGGTCTTCGCGGAATTCGCCTTCCTGCACCATGAACCAAAGGTCCCGGCTGGAGGACGTGACCACGCGGAAGTTGCTGGGTCTGGGCAGGCTGGACCCCACCCGGTACACCAAACCTTCCTCGATGGCTCGCAATAGTTCCACCTGGGCCGCGAGGGACAGGTGGTCCACGTGGCGGATGAAAATGGTGCCGCCATCAGCTTTTTCCAGGAGTCCCGGTACGCCGTCTTCGCTCATGGCCCCGGCTTCCTGGCCAAAGAGGGCGCTTTCGAGCTGTCCCGAGGGGACGGTGGAACAGTTGATGGCGACGAACGGGCCCCGTTTGCGGTGGCTGAGGGAATGAAGCCGCCGGGCCAGAACTTCCTTGCCCGTACCCACTTCACCCGTTAATAGAACCCGGGTATCGGTCAGGGCCACCTGGGAAGCGGTGCCCAAAAGCGCTCGGATGGCGTTTTCGTTACCCATGAAGGACCCGCCGCTCGAAAGCTCCTGTTCTTCATCCGCTAGGCGGTTTTCCAACTGGGCGATCAGCGAAGCGTTGACCAGGGCCGGACCCACAAGGCCCGCCAGGCCCACCAGGAAATTGAGGTCCTTGGACGTGTATCTGCGTTCGGTGCTTTCCACGTACAACAGGCCCACACGGCCTTCCTGAGCCTTTAACGGAGCGACCATGGCCGAAGAATCGGTTTGTTCCAGTTGCCTTGAGCCGTTGACGAAATTGAGCTGATCCAGGGCGTGAGGCCAGATGGCGGCCTTGCCGTCCTTCAACGCCAGGTTGGCCAGGGGCCGGGGGATCGATAACCGCCGGCCTTCGGGCCGGGATAAAAAGGCGGTCAATCGTTCGGCGTACAGGGATTCGGGCCACAACAGGGCCAACCCGGTGGCGCCGAAAATCCGGGTCAGGGCGTAAGCGGCCTGCTTGAGCACCCGGCCTTTGGATGGCCGGTTGGCCATGGCCAGAGCCACCTGGAACAAGGGGGCCAGCGCCGGCCGGTCCAGACTGGCCAGGTCGATCTCGCCCGAAGCCGTCACCACGCCCTCCGGCGACTCATCCACTTCGCCCACGATCAAAACCGCGCCTTCGCGGCCCACGGCCACGTCCAGGTCCGGATCAAAAAGAAAAACTTCCTGTCCCACGCGGATCTCGTCGTTCCGTTTTAGCGGTGTGGAACCCACCAAACGCTGGCCATTATGTTGAGTGCCGTTGGTGCTGCCCAGGTCTTCCAGGATGTACCCGTCATCGGACTTCAGGATGCGGGCGTGTTTGCGGGAAGTGGCTCGGTCGAACAGGATCAGGTCGCATTCCGGCGACCGCCCTAACAGGACGCCCTCACCGACCTCGAACCGAAACCCGAACCGATCTTCCCGAAAAGCGAAAAGAACTGGCATGTTTTTTTATACCACCTGGGCCCCCGGGGCCGCTTCCCACAAGTCGCGCCGCCAGGGCCCGGCCCGACACCAACAGCCTTTGACCGCGGCCGACGGCGAACGTTTTTATTGTACATGGACGCGAACACATTCCTCACGGCCAAGCCAGCGGCGAGTTTCAATCCAGCAATGGATTCGCTCCGCCGTATAACCAAGGCCGCTTTCGGGGCGGAACGTGGTCCACCTTTTCCCAAAGGGTCTCCCCAAACGTCCACGCCGGCATAGAATGACATAAAATGTCTTGTCTGTCAATCACTTATGGTATCCCCCCCCGCGCCGGGCCGGTTTCTGACCAGAAAACCGGCCCGGCACCCCAAGAGATTGTATCCGGACCGGCGATAGGGGCCCATATGGCGGTCGTATTCCCTTTGGCAAGGCATCCAGAGCCGTAGCGCCGCCGGGGGATAGGTTCAACCGGTTTCATCTTTCCCCGCTCAGGGTTCCACCGCCGGTCAAACTCCGGTATGATGGACGTCATCGGGAAACATGGTTTGTTCAACCACGGGAGGAACCGGTCCATGAACCCACGTGCTTATTGGCGGTTTTTCCAAGCGGCGGTGGTGCTGGCGGGATTGATCCCCCTGGCGGCCTATTACCTGCTGGTGGGGCGGGCGTCGGCTCTTTCCACCGAAGAAGCGTTTCGCCTTTTGAACCAGCCCGCTCCGCCGGCCGGAGTCTTGGGTCCTTCCGGAACCCTTGGCCTCCCCCTCCTGGTGGATGTTCGCGAAGCGGCGGAATTCAATTCCCGACGGTTGGAAGGATCGGTCCATTGGCCTTTATCGGCCATTCGGACCATCGAATCGTCCGGCCAGGTTCCCCCGGCGTTCCGGGACCGACCGTTGGCGCTGATCTGCGATTACGGCCTGAGAAGCGCGGTGGCCGCCCGGCATTTGGCCGGCCTGAGCCCGAATCCGGTTTGGAGCGTTTCCGGCGGGCTTCAGGAATGGCTGGGCTTGAAGGTCAACGCGGAGTCGGGAGTTTTCAGCCGCTTGGTATATGAAAACGGAGCCGTCGTTGGTCTTCCTTTCCGCCCTATGCCTCGGCTGGACCAATGGCTGGTGGTGGTCACGTCGTTCGGCTTGAAACCGCTGTATATGACCCTAAGCCTGGCCTGGATGCTGGTGTTGTGGCGGAACCGCCGTCCGGATGGCCGGTTGTTGTTCTGGTCCATGGCCTTGTTCCTGGTGGGCGAAGCCTTTTGCGCCGTGAATTATCTGATGTTTCACGACGATTCGTACGTGACCGAATACCTCCACGGGCTGGGCATGGTCTATGCCTTTGGTCTGGCCGCCGGAGCTTTTTTGGAAACCATGGATGAACGGTTCATGCATGTTTCCGATCGAGGCCGAAGATGCGTGGCTTTGCCCCTGTGTGGAGACTGCGCCAAGTTCCACCCCGTCCCCTGCCGGCTCCGGCGGATCGGTCTGTTCGCCATTCCGGCCACGGCGCTTTTAGCGGTGCTGCCGCTGACCGCTCCAACCGTTTTCACGTCGTACCTGGCCATGATCCTGGGCTCCCCCAACCACTACCGCCACCCCGGTCTGGTCCAGACCTTTGAATTGGGGTTCGCGCCGCTTTTTGCTCTGGGGTTTTTCTCGGTTTCGTTCCTGACCCTGTGGAGCGACCAGACGCACGATTTCCGGCGGCCCAAGGCCTGGTACGCGGCGGGGTTGGGTTTCCTGGGGTTTTCGTTGTTCCGGACGGTGCTGTTCGGGGTGTTTGATCAAGACCTGGGCCTGGCCACCAACTGGGAGGAATGGACCGAAACGCTGTTCATCCTGGGCGTGGGGTGGATCCTTTGGGTGTTCCGGATCGGCCCCTTTGGCCGGAAAAAATCAACGGCCGCGCCGCCTTCCGCCTGAGAGGACCAGCGGGGAGAGAAAGGAGCACGGAACGCCAGGGTTCCACCTTGACCCCAAGACCATGTTTTTTGTACACTGAAAAACACGGCCAGACCAATGTATACCAGGTCTGGTGGGGAGCGAGGATCATCATGCACCATGAAGGGTGAACCGAAAACAACCCAACGTGTGATAATGAGCGGCCTCCCCGCCGAAGCACCTTCGTTAACCTCGGCGCCGGGGGATGGTTACCGTCTGGATCCCCTTTCGCCCGCTGAGCGGAGCGAGCGCATGGGGCGGGTGAAAAACGCGGACACCAAACCCGAAATGGCCGTCCGGCGGCTGATTTACGCCATGGGATACCGGTACCGACTCCACGCCCCGGACCTGCCCGGCCGCCCGGATATCGTTTTTCGCGGGCGTCGAAAGGTGATCTTCGTCCATGGCTGCTTCTGGCATCAGCATGGTTGCGCTCAATATCGAATGCCAAAGACCAACACCGCCTTTTGGCTGCCCAAACTGGAAAAGAACAAGGCCCGGGACCGGAAGGTCCATCAGGATATCCGGAAATTGGGATGGAAGGCCCTGGTGATTTGGGAATGCCAGGTCAAGAGGGCCAGCCGTCTGAAACAGCGGATCAAACGTTTCCTGGAGGCCGGTCAATGACGCCGTTGACCTCGATCGAACTATTCACCGGCGCCGGGGGGTTGGCCTTGGGGCTGGAAAAGGCGGGTTGGCGTCATTTGGCGTTGGTGGAAAAAAACCCGGATGCCTGCGCCACCATCCGCCTTAACGTTACCGGAGGAAACCCCCTGGCCCATGGATGGCGCCTTCACGACGGGGACGTTCGGAGCATCCACTATCAGGACATCGCCTCCAGAGTGGATATGATCGCCGGCGGTCCTCCGTGCCAACCCTTTTCCCTGGGAGGCAAGCACCGCGGCCAGCATGACCCCCGGGACATGTTTCCCGAAGCCGTCCGCGCCGTTCGCGAGCTTAGGCCGCCCTGTTTCGTCTTCGAAAATGTTAAAGGGCTTCTTAGGCAGAGCTTCTCCAATTATTTCAGCTATATTCTTCTTCAACTGACCTATCCGTGTCTGGAGCGGAAGACGGACGAGGATTGGCCGGAGCATCTGGCTCGGCTGGAACGGCTCCATACCGGAGCCCGGGACGTGGATTTATCGTACCGAGTGGTATTCCGGTTGCTCAACGCGGCGGATTACGGCGTCCCCCAACAACGGCATCGCGTATTCATCGTTGGTTTTCGTAGCGATCTGGGCCGGGAATGGTCCTTTCCCGAACCCACCCATTCCCTGGACCGGTTGCTCTGGGACCAGTGGATATCGGGTGACTATTGGGAGGAACATGGCCTGGATCGGAGCCAGTGGAGGGGTGTCCCCGGCCGGCTGGCGGCCCGTGTCCGTCGGCTAGCGGCATCGTATTCCCTGATTCCACCCCCGGGCTGGCGATACCGGACCGTTCGGGACGCCCTGAAGGGGCTTCCCGAACCGAGGGAACAGGGCGGGAGTATCCCCAACCATGAATTTCGCGGCGGCGCCCGTTCGTATCCCGGCCATACCGGAAGCCCCCTGGACGAACCCGCCAAGGCGCTTAAAGCCGGGGATCACGGCGTTCCCGGAGGCGAAAACATGATCGCTTTCCCCGATGGCCGCCTGAGGTATTTTTCGGTTCGCGAAAGCGCCCGGGTCCAAACGTTTCCCGATAATTATCTGTTCAGCGGCTCCTGGACGGAGGCCATGCGCCAGATCGGAAACGCCGTGCCCGTAACCCTGGCCGAAATCGTCGGCGCCGGCATTCACCGGCAGTTGTCCCCGGAACGACCATGACTCCAGACCCGCCCAAAGGGATCACGCCCTACAATCCTTTGGATAAAACCCGCTTGGGCGAAAGCGTGGCGGAAGCGCTTTTGCGCCAGCCGGCGGGCCTTTTACCTCCCGAAGAGCCCTTCCTTGGAGCCGGGATTTACACCCTGTACTACGTTGGTCCCTTTGATCTATACGGTCCGATCGCCCGGCGGAACGAACAGGGACAATTTGGCTGGCCAATCTATGTCGGCAAGGCGGTTCCTCCCGGAGCCCGAAAGGGCGGGTACGGTTTGGGGGAGGAGCCCGGGCCAGTGTTGTTCAAACGTTTGGGGGAACACGCCGGATCGATCGAACGGGCCCGGAATATGGAACTCGCCGACTTTTTTTGTCGGTATCTGGTCGTGGAGGACATCTGGATTCCCTTGGCCGAATCCCTGTTGATCGAAATGTTTTCGCCTCTTTGGAATAGGAAACTCGATGGCTTCGGCAACCACGATCCCGGCCAGGGGCGGTACAACCAACAAAAATCCCCTTGGGATGTAATCCATCCGGGCCGTCCGTGGGCTGAAAAACTTCGCTCTTCATCGGTTCCCGAAAGTTCGATTAGGGAAGGCGTGATTCAGTACCTGGATCAGACGCGACAGCGGCTTCATGAAGGGAAAAAATAGAGCGACCGCCATCAAAAGTGAGGGGCGGGGGCTCTATATCAGTCAAACCGTTCAGGGGATTATTCCGCCCCTCTAAAAATCCACATCGTTCCGGGAAGGGGGGCGGATTTGGGCGGTGAGGTCGGGGCCCATGGCCTTGCCGCCGTACAGCCGCCGGTAGCGGTACATGGCGGCCAGCACCTTTTTCACGTAGTGCCGGGTCTGGTCCAGGGGAATGGCTTCGATGAACTCTTCCAAGGACGCCCCCGGGTTTTGCTGAACCCAGGATTTCACGTAAAAAGGTCCGGCGTTGTACGAAGCGATGGCCAGGGGATATTGGCCGTCGAATTCACGGGTCAGGGCGGCCAGATACCACGAACCGTACCGAACGTTGGCGGCCGGATCGAACAGCGTGTCGGGCAGGGGATCGGGCAAGTTCATTTTTTGGGCGATCCGCTGGCCCGTGGACGGCAGAATCTGCATCAATCCCCGGGCATTGGCATCGGATAGAATATCGGGCTGGTAGTTCGATTCGATCCTCATGATGGCCAGGATCAGGGCCGGATGGAGATGGAACTCCCGGGCGGCGCGGCCCACCGGGAGGGGATAGGCCAGGGGATACATCCGCCGTTCCACCAACATCCGTTCCTTTTCGTCCGATTCCCCCGCCAGCGTTCGGAAATACCGGTACCCCAGGGAGGTGAATTCCCGGTACTCCTCGACTTCGGCCAGATACGCGGCGCTCAGACCCAGCGACCGGAGATGGACCGCCTGCGCCTGAGCCCCTCCGGCTTTCGCGGTCTTCGCCTGTTCCCGATACCGTTCGGCTTCCAGATGAGCCAGGTCCAAGGCGCCGGTTTCGGCCAAGTCCCGGATACGCTGGGCGGTTTGGGCCAAGGCCGGCGTCAGGCCGGATCCGGCGTCCATCCGGGCGGTCCGGGTCCGTTCCGTGGTCAGATCGCCCAGGCCGGCCACGCCCCAAGCCCACTGAGACCGGCCCACGGCTTCGGCGCCATGATGCGCCAAGGGGAGAAAGGAAGCGTCCAGACCGGGAACTTCGGCCGTGAGGAAATGTTCGAAGATCGGCAGATCCTGCCAATGATCCACCGGATTTATCCAGCCCAACCGGCGTTCGGCCAGCATCCGGTAATAATCGTCCCCCTTGGCTCCGCATAATTTCCGGTACCAGGGGTCGGCTTCCTTGGCCCGCCGGTCCCGTTCCAGGGAGCGGCCCACCCAATAATGAGCGGCCGGAAAGTTGGGCGATCCCGGGCAGGTTTCGACCAGTTTCTTAAAGGTTTCGGCCGATTCCTTGAATTGGCTTTTACCGTATTGATAAAACCCAAGGTGCCACAACCAGTCGTCCTGAAGCTTTCCTTTGCGGGTGGCTTCGGGAAGTTCGTTCCAAACCTGAAGCGCTCGGCCGGGTTGGTCCATCCGCAGAAGAACCTTGGCCGCTTCGAGCCGGATTCGGGCGTCGCCCGGAGCCTTTTGCGCTTCGTCCAACCTCTTTTTGAGCACCCGATCCCAGGCGCCCAGCCGTTCCAAACCCCGGATGTACAGGTTGTTGCTTTCCCCAAGATAGTTCATGGACCGGGCGACTTGGCCGGAATAAAAGAGAAAACGGGCCTTTTCGGCCGTCAGTTCGGCCATGAAGGCCGCCGGGCCGCCCGCTTTTTCCAGCCGGTCGATCACCACCAGCCCTTCGGCCAGCCGCCATTCCCTTCGTAAAAACCGTACCAGTTCCAGCTTTTCCGGTTCGCGGCCGGGTTGGTCTACCACGGGCGAAAGCAGCCGGGCGTATTCGTGAGCCGCTTCGGCTCGAACGGCGCGGATTCTCGATTCGTTCATGGCCGAAAGATACGAATTCCGGGCCGCTTCCCACCGCCGTTGGCTTTCATGAATCCGGGCGATTTCCAAATGGGGAACGCCGTCTTTTCGAGTCCGGGCCAGGTTCTGAAAGTGCGTCAGCGCCTCGCCGGGCCGACCCTGGTGAAACAGACAGAGCCCCCGGATCCGGTCCGCTTCGGCGGCAAAAGGACCCAGCCGGTCCTGGCTGGTGTACTGGGCCAACACCGCCCGGGCTTCATCGTACCGGCCGGCCCAGTACAGGGCTTCACCCCGGAAAAAGAGCGACGGCGTTTTGACCGAAGCCGGCAGCCGGTCCGGATCGGCCAGATATTTTTCCACTCGGTCGAAGTACCCCAGCCGATGGCTTGTCAGGCCCGCCAGAAAAAAGGCCAGTGATCGGGTGGAAGGAGAAAGCTGATCGAAATCCACGCGTTCGATCAGGTCCAGCGCTTCGTCATAGTGTCCCTGAGCGTAATAATGCCCCGCTTTTTGGAACAGCGCTTCGCCGTCAACGGACCCGGCTTGGATGGGAGCGGCCGGGACCCTGGCGGGCTCCTTGGCCGGACGGTCCACGGGATGACCCGAGGCGGAACAACCGATCAAGAGGATCAGCGCGGGAACCAGCCGCCAAAGGACCCGAAGGCCGCGTTGGACTTTTCTTCGCATGGAAATTGGAAACAATTGAGGCATAATAGGCCATGATACCTTCCTCCGGGCCGAGTGTCAATTTTTTATGGATAATAATGGTAAGCCTTTAGCTACACGTAGCGCCGGACCATATTTTTTTGGCTTCATCCAAGATCCGGGCCGCCGACCGTGGATCCGGCCAATCGCCTTGACAGCCCCCCCAGGGCTCTCCTATAGTGGGGATATGTACCGGAGAACCGACCGAAAAGAAAAGAAAATCGGTTCTGGTGGAGGATGGGGATGACATCGCCCAACGTGACGTTTCTGCCGGATAAGGTGACGGTGACGGTTGAACCCGGCGCCAATGTGCTGGAAACCGCCATGCGCGCCGGCATCCATATCAACGCTTCCTGCGGCGGCGACGGGGTCTGCGGCAAATGCCTGGTGATCCTGGAAGAAGGGGACCTCGATTCGCCCAAAACCACCCATATCAACGATCAGGACTACGACGCCGGGTACCGGCAGGCCTGCAAAGCCTGGATTCAAAAGGATGTAACCATCCGGATACCCGTGGAATCCCAGTTCAGCGCGGCGGCGCTCAACCGGATCCGGCCCGGAGTCAATGCTTCGCGGGAAGCCCGCGAATTCACCGCCGAAGACCTGAATGCTTCGGGCTGGTTCGATCCGCCGTACGTGAAACGCCTGGTCCGGGTGGACCCGCCCGAGCCGGGCGACAACATCAGCGATCTCAAGCGGCTGATCAGCCATCTTAAGTCCCAGTACGACGTTCACAACCTGCAGGTGGATTTCAAGGCCATCAAAACCCTGGCCACCGTGGTCCGGGATGGAGGCTTCGAAACCTCGGTCACCCTGGCCTATCCTCCTTCGTTCGTGGAAGAGCCCGAAAAGGCCAAAATTTCCCTGACCGACGTCCAACCCGGGGATCATACTCAGGCCAACTACGCTCTGGCCGTGGACATTGGGACCACCACCGTGTACGTCCAATTATTGGATATGAACACCGGAGCCGTGCTCGATACGGCCGCCGACTTCAACCGCCAGATCAGCTACGGCGAAGACGTGATCAGCCGCATTATTTTCGCCGGAAAAAAAGACGGCCAAAGGAAAATGCAGGACCTGGTGGTGGGAACCATCAATGGGTTGATCGAAAAGATCATCAAGCGCAAAAAGCTGGACGCGGACGACATCACCATGATCACCGCGGCCGGCAACACCACCATGACGCAGCTTTTTTTGGGCGTGGAACCCACCTATATCCGCCTGGCGCCATACGTGCCCACGGCCAATTATTATCCGCCAATCCGGGCTCAGGGGCTGGGATTGAACGTGAGCGAACACGTGATGGTGAACGTGTTTCCGGCGGTTTCCAGCTATGTGGGCGGGGATATCGTTTCGGGCATTCTGGCTTCGGGCGTTTACCGCGATCCAAGGCTGACGCTGTATATCGATATCGGCACGAACGGCGAGATCGTGGTGGGGAACCAGGATTGGCTGGCCTGCGCGGCCTGTTCGGCCGGTCCGGCGTTCGAAGGGGGCGGCGTCAAGTTCGGGATGCGGGCCACGTCCGGGGCCATCGAGGATTTCAACCTGAACCCCACCTCGCTTGAACCCATGATTCTGACCGTGGAGATGAAAAAGCCCAAAGGGATCTGCGGATCGGGTTTGATCAACACGGTGGCGGTCTTGTTCGAAATGGGCTTGATCAACGAACAGGGCAAGTTCGAGCGGGACCTGGGGTCGGACCGGATCCGGCCTGGGGACGACGGCTGGGAATACGTTCTTTCGTGGGCCGGAGACAATCAACTGGGCCGGGATATCGTTTTAACGGAAGTGGATATCGACAATTTCATGCGGGCCAAGGGAGCCATGTACGCCGGGTACCAAACCCTGTTGGAAAACGTGGGGTTGGATATCCGGGACCTGGACCGGGTGATCATCGCCGGCGGCTTCGGCCGGTATATCAATCTGGAAAAATCCATCATGGTGGGCCTGTTGCCCGAAATGGACCTGGATAAGTTCACTTTTATCGGGAACGGATCGCTGATCGGGGCCCGGTTGGCCTGCCTGTCCAACCCCCTAAGGAAACAAGTGGCCAAAATCGAAGGGAACATGACGAACTTCGAACTCTCCGAAGTCCATAATTTTATGGACTACTACATAGCCTCCCAATTTTTCCCTCATACCCGCAGGGAATTTTTTCCCAAAACCATGGAACGCATCCAAATCTCCCGCCAACTCGTCCGCCAGGGGCGGTGAAAGATCAGGGGAAAAGACGGGAGGAACCTTTTAAAAAAGGTTCCCCCGGCTCTTATCCCCGGCGTTCGGGGACGTATGGGTGGGGGATGCGGTTTTCTTTCCAGTCCAGGGAAACGTACAGGCCGCAGTAGCAGCTTCCGTATTCGGCCACGTCCGGAGTTCGGTACACGCAGGGGCAGATGATGTCTTTGTCCGTTTCCCGGCTGCCGGAGGCCAGGCGGCAGGG
>JAGVGV010000162.1 GCA_020056895.1 Deltaproteobacteria bacterium | reverse complement strand
GAAAACGGCCGGAGAATTCACCTCCGGAACACCTCGGACCCGGAGCCCTTCCACCTTCAGGTCTACCGCGCCCTGGGACTCCCACCCAAACCCTTGGGACCCATCCAAACCGCCTTGTAGTGCCCATCAATCCCCTTGAAATCGCGTAACATGTCAATTATATTGTATTTTTAAAACACCGTGGTAAACTTGGGTTAAATCCCCTTGGCCTTTGCGGCTGTGCGGGTTCGACCCCCGCACCGGGCGCCAAATATAGCCGGCTCGCGCATCCAACGGGACAGGAGGGTTCTTTTGCCGCGAAAAAGCGGATAGAGTCCATTCTAAAAAACGGGGTGGGGCCTAAGGGCAGGCTTGGGTGGATTCCGATTCATTTAAACGAACGAACCGCGAAGCCCCGGTTGTCCTTGGATTCTTTAAGATCGCACCAGTATTCGCCCAGGAAGTCGAACCACAAGAACCCAACCACGCTCTTGTCCGACGCCCACACCCGCCATCCGGTCGTCTGGAATATCGGGTCGATATTCCGTGAACCAAGTTCAGATTGGTACAGCGTTTCCAACTCTTGTTGCGTTGGCAGCCGCCAGCCGCCGCCTCCGACGGTCAGATGTTTTATCCAATATTTCGCCCTTTTCCTTGTGGTATCCTTATCCGGCCCAACAATCCATTCCAACCCGGTTTTCGAATCATAAATAATGCCTTTTTCCGATTTGACGAAACGATTCGGCGAAATATCCGGCGTTGATTCATCGGCCCCCATGGAGTGGTCCGGCAAGCCGAAACAGAACAAAAAAGCCAAAACCAAAACGACTGACAGAATCCGTTTCATTCGGAAGCCCCATGGGGATTGATTTTTCGCCGATTCCCACCCACCCGACCTTATCCTGGCCCAGTACCGCCGTCAAGATATCGTTGGATCGATAAACTAGACGATGAATCCCAACCGGCCAAGCAGATTCCGGGTGTTGTGGTTGACGTTCAGGCCCCTGAGCTCGGCCGCGGTTTTCCAGGCGGCGGCCGAAACATCCGTGGCGGCCAACGGTTCGCCGGAAAGATATTCGCCCCAAAGGTCCACGATCACGTAATGGAAACGAATCCGGCCGGAATCATCCCGGCGGACGTCGTCGAACACGTGGCAAACCTTCCCCGCCCGGATCGCCACTCCGGTTTCTTCCAGGATTTCCCGTTCGACCGCCTGCTCCAGCGATTCCCCCAGTTCCACCGAACCGCCGGGCACGGCCCATTCGCCCAAGGCCGGCGGCTTGTTCCGGCGGACCAGGAGCACCTGGGCGTTTGGCCCGGGATGATCGCGAAAAACCACTCCGCCCACGGCGACGCGGGGGTGAGCGGGATATTCGGCGGCCAACGGAGCCTCCCTTTTCACGGCCGGATTCCTATGCCGGCCGGGTGATCATTCCAGAACCGCCAACCAGTCCTCGATGGTCACGCCGGGCAGGTCAAAGTCGTGGTTGGCTTGAAAATCCGCCAGCAGGGATCGAACATCGGCCGCGGGCCGGCCTTCCAGAAAAAGTTCCAACCGGGTGATGGCGTCCTTGGGCTGGACGAAAAAGTCGCCTGAAATGTCCACGTCACGGAACCGGCCGTCCTCCACGGTCCGGTCCACCCGGATCAAACCGCCCTTGGCCTTGTGCACCCGGTGCAAAACCTCCAACCCCGCCCGAACCTTCACCTGACGACCGTTGACCCGCTTGCCCCGGCGATGAAGCCAGCTTTCCGGCAGCATTTTTCGGCCCAAGGTCCGCATCATCGCTTCCAGTTCGGCGTCCATCCGGCCGGGAGTAAAAGGCCCCAGCACTTTGGAAAATTCTTCGGCCAGCATGGCGTTCAAGCCGGTTTCGTCGGGAAGGTCGGCGGCCTTTGGCCCCAGTTCGGCGCGGATGGTGGAAAGATTTTCGCGGATGGTTTTATGCACCTTGTCCCTGAATTTTTCGTCCGGCACTTTGAGCACGCGGGCCATGGTGTCGTAATCGAAATCCAGGATCAGGTTGCCGACGAAGACCGCCGAGTCGCCAATGTGGCCGGCGCCGGTGCCGGATATTTTGCGGCCGTTGGCCGCCAGATCGTTGATGGGCCGGTATTCGGCCGGGATGCCCAGGCGGCGGTGGACCTGGATCACCGGTTCCAGGAACTTGCGATAAAAGGCTTCCATGCCCAGGGGAACCAGGGGGTTGTTCTTTCGGAGGACAAGCTGGAAAAAAAGCTGGCGGCCGTCCAGAAACACCGCGCCGCCGCCCACTTCCCTCCGGAAGACCGGGATGCCCTGGGACCGGCAGTATTCGAGGTCCACCTCGACGTCCACATTCTGGTGAAAACCAAGGCAGACATAGGGCGTGGCCGGGGAAACCAGAGACAGGGCCTCGCGGTTCAATTCCCCCAGCGCGTGATAGATCAGTTGCGATCGGTCCCAGGGAACCTTGCCCAGGTTGAACAGTTCCACGTTGATGGTCTTCCTCCCGAACCGGGTTTCTACGGGTTGCCGGCTCCCTTTTTCAATGCCCGGGCGAGCAATTGCGATACGTCCAATACGTCCATGGGCACGTTGTTCCGGCGGACGTACGTGGTCATGGTCCGCAGGCACTGCTGGCACGACGTGACGATGGCCTGGGCTCCGGTGTGGAGCGCGTCCTCGATTTTGTCCCGGGTAATGGCGCTGGACAGTTCCGGGGCGATCATTTCCAGGTTGCCGCCGCCGCCGCAACAACGGCAGTTTTCCCGGTTTCGTTCCATTTCCACCAATTCGACTCCGGGGATGGCCCGGATCAGAGCCCGGGGCGCGTCGAAGACTCGGGCGCCCCGGCCCAGGTCGCAGGGGTCGTGATAGGTAACCCGAAGGGGGACATCCTTGATCGTTCCCGGTTTGGCCGCGAGTTGCTCAACCAGGAATTCCGTGACATGGGCGATCCGGAGGCCT
This sequence comes from Deltaproteobacteria bacterium, assembly GCA_020056895.1. GTDB lineage: Bacteria > Desulfobacterota > Desulfarculia > Adiutricales > JAGVGV01 > JAGVGV01. The sequence continues at coordinate 2,110 of JAGVGV010000162.1, read as the reverse complement.
GGCGGATAGTGTTCCCGCCACATCTGGTAACACGATGGGCAGGCGAAGATGACCTGTTCGGCACCCTTGGCCTTGACCGCCGCCAGATTGTGTTCGATCACCCGGGCGGCTTCCGGTTCCAGGCCGGCGCCCAAAAGGGGAAAGCCGCAGCACCATTCCTCTTCGCCCAGGAGGGTGAAGTCCACGTCCAGGCTTTCCAGGATTTCGGCCAGAGCCAAGGGCACCTTTTGGGCCAAAGGAAAAAAGGCGGCCACGCAGCCGGTGAAATAGACCACCTTGGCCTGATCCTTTTGGTATCCGTGGTCCGGCGGATCGGCCAGATCGTCCACCCAATCGGCCCGCTCCCCGTTGTCTTCGCCGAACACGTTGTGGCTTTCGGCCAGGTTGTCCCGGATCATATCGATTTTTTTGGGGTATATTCCGGACTGGACCAGATTTTGGCGGACGGAGCACCACAGGTCTTTCAGGCCGATCCCCACCGGGCAGACTTCCTGGCACTGGGCGCACAGCGTGCACTTGAAGACGGTATCGCCGTAGGCGGTCCATTCTTCGGCCGACGGTTCCTTGGGGCCCAGCAGCCAGGCCAGAAGGCCTTGACGCCGCCGGACCATCCGTCTGAGTTCGGCCAGCCGGTACGCTCCGGCCAAACGGCCGTCCCCCGAAGCGCCCGCCGCTGGGCAAACGTCCATGCAGAGGCGGCAATCGGCGCAGGCGGACATTTCCAACAGTTGCCGCCGACTGTAGGTAGGAGCCGCCACGCCGCTCACCCCTTTTTATACCGTTCGATGTCCGCCAGCAGCCAGGACCGGATTTTGTCGGCGCCGTGGGTCAAGGCGTCGATCTTGCCCGGATCGTCCGGCTTGATCTTGTACATCCAGCCTTGGCCGTAGCAGTCCTGGTTGATCAGCTTGGGATTGGTTTCCAGGGCCTGGTTGGAGGCCGCGATCTCGCCGTCCACCGGCCCCATGACCTTGCCGACCCACTTGCCGGATTCCACTTTGGCGAATTTTTTGCCGGTCTGAATTTTTTTGCCTTCAAAGGGCAACTGGACAAATACGATCTCGCCGGCCAGTTTTTGGGCGAAATCATTCATGCCCATGACGATCAGGCCGCCTTCCAGCTTGCACCAGTAGTGATCCGCGTCATAGTACAGGTCGTCCGGCAGGTTGTATCCTTGAATCTCCATGGCGTCCTCTCAAGCGGTTTCAGTGTTTACGTCCGGCGTTGGCGATCAGGACCACCGGCGCCAGGATGATGTGGACCATGCGGCTGAAGGGGATATAGGCCACGAAGGCGCCCCACAGCCCGGCGTGGATGTACCACAGCCAGGGGTACAGCCCGGTCAGCCCTTCACGGCCGATGGCGAGACGGCTCAAAGCCCCGCCCAGGAAGGCGTAATCGGCCCCCGAAGGGCCGCCGGCCATGGCCATCCGAACCCCTTCCACGATGAATCCGGCCACTACCGCCGCGCCCAAAAGCACAAGAGCCCACCGGTCCGGGCGGGGTTGGCCTTCGAGCGGTTGGGCGTTGGGGCGGATGCGCCGAAAGCCGGCCAACAGCACGCCAAGAAGGACCATGGCGCCGGTCAGGTCGAACAACAAGGCGGTCGCGGGCGCGTTGACGTCCAGGGCGTTCCAGGCCCAGCCATTGGCCGGGGACAGCCAAAAAACGATGGCGGCGGCCAGGCCCCAGATCAGGCGAAAAAACATACCGTAAAAAATCAGGCCGTGGATGGCCCAGCGGCCTGGGGACCGGTTCCATAGCCGGCGCTGTAAAAGCACGTCGAACACCACGGCGTTCAGCACCGCCCCAAAACCAAAGACCGATCGGCCGGCCGAAGGTTGTTCGGAGGAACCGCCGCCCGAAAAAAAGATGGACAAAAGCCAGAGCCCGCCAATGAGGAACAACCCCAGGGACGTGAGGGCGACCGGATCCCCGACGGTGAAAACGGCCGGGTGGCAGGGCAGGCAGATCAGGCTTTTGGCCGGCAGGACGGCCGCCGCCGCGCCAAATGCGTTTCCCGCCTGGTGGCATCGCCGGCAGTTCGAATCCAGCCCCGCCGGAGTCAGGGCATGAGGTTGATACGGCCGGCCGTCACCAGGCGCCGGCT
>JAGVGV010000257.1 GCA_020056895.1 Deltaproteobacteria bacterium | reverse complement strand
TCGGCCGCCTGGAAATACCCGAGCACCCGGAAAAAGCCGTAAAAAATACCGATCCAGAAGATCAGGGCCACCAGGGCCATGGCGCCCAGCCGGGCCCACGATCCTTCCTGGCCCCTTCGCAGCCGGTTCCGGAACGTTCGCCAGCGGGGGCCGAGCAGCCACAGATAGGTGGTCACGGCCGGGGGTCCTCGCGGAGGTATTCAGCCAGAGCCTGTTCTTCGTCGCCGCCGGTCAGTTTTAAAAAGGCGTCTTCGAGCTGCCGGCTTTCTCCCGCCTTGGCCCTCAGTTCCTCCACCGTTCCTTCCACCAGCAGCCGGCCGTGGAAAATGATGCCGATCCGGTCGCAGAGTTCCTGAGCCAGCCCCAGGGTATGAGTGGAAACGAAGATGGACCGGCCGTCGTCTTTCAGCTGCCTGAAAATCCGGGCCACCAGCCGGGCGCCCCTGGGGTCGAGGCCCACCATGGGTTCGTCCACCACCAGCACTTGCGGTCGATGGATAAGAGCGGCCGACATGACAAGCCGCTGTTTCATGCCGTGGGAATAGCTTTCCACCAATTCGGACCGCCAATCCCAAAGCTCGAAAAGATTCAATAACGACTCGGCCCGGGAGATGAACGCCGATCCGTTCACTTCGTACAGCCCGGCCATGAACTGAAGGAATTCGTACCCCGTGAGCTTTTCGTACAGAAAGGGCCGGTCCGGAATGAACCCCACTTGGCGCTTGGCTTCCCGGGGGTCTTTGGCCAGGTCCACGCCGCCGATCACGATCCGGCCCGATGTGGGCCTCAGCGTGCCGGCGATCATCCGAATGGTGGTGGTCTTGCCCGCGCCGTTGGGCCCCAAAAAGCCGTAAATGGTCCCCGCCGGCACCTTGAGGGACAATTCGTCCACGGCCGTGACTTTTTTATACTTCTTGGTCAGGTTTTCAATCTCGATCATCTTCGGCCCAATCCAGTATCTCCACTCGAAGCCGGCCGATCACGCGGACCAGTTCCGATTGGCGGTCCAAATCCCCGGTCAGGAACCGGATGTGCGTGGCATCCGCCGGCGTCTGCCCCAGAGTGGGGTCCAGAGCCAGCCAGGTTCCGCCATGCACTTCCAGCCAGGCATGGTAGTAGAATCGGTCCTGAAAATACAACACCCCCACCGCCACTCGGGCCGGGATGCCCTGGGACCGGAGCAGCGCCGCGGCCAGAATGGCGTGTTCGTTGCAATCCCCCACCTGGGTCTTCAGCACCCCAACCGCCGTGGGGACGGAAAGCGTGGGCCGCTTTTCCAGGGTTCGGTACACCCAGCCGGTGATTTTCTCCGAAACCGGGCGGACCCGGAAATCGGTTCCCCGAATTTTCCCCGCCTGCTCGATGATCTGGGCGTCCTGGCTGTTGATGGTCAGGCTGGAGGCCAGGTACGGCTTGAGGTCCGCGTCCCGGATGGGGATTTCGCGGTCTCCCCAGGCGGCCGGGTCTTCGCGGGTGATCTCCACTACGTCGCCGTTTTGTTTCTGGCGTCCGCCGTCCAGATCCAATCCGCCCAGGTCCAGTCCCGTCAACCGTACGCGCAGGAATTTGGTTTTCCTGGGGTTGGGGAGAACCCGGCTGGCCGGGGCGCTGGTGGCGGCCAGAAGATCGGGAACCTGTTCCACGCCGACCAGGCCTTCCCTAGCTTTCGCCTCGGTGGTCCGGATCATGGACAGCCCCAGGAGGCCTTCCTCCTTGACCACCCGGCCCTGGCCGTCGATCCAGGCGAAGGTTTTTGTATCGTAAAAATCCATGCGGAGGCGGACCGTGTCCTTGGCTTCCCCGTCCACCATCAGCTTTTCCGGCTCTTCCACCACTACTCGGACCGGTTTGGTGGACAAGGTGGAAGGATCGAACAGGGGGACCATGAAGGCTTTGCCCGGAGTCAACCCTTCGCGGCTCAAGTAGGGTAACAGACCGGCGGCCAATCGGGGGGGCTGATCCAGCCGGAGCACCTGCCGGGTTTCCTGCCCGCCCGTCCGGCTGACCAACCGGAGGTCCAGTCCGTCCAGCATCCCGGCCAGCCGGTACTCGACGGGTCCGGCGGCAAGCTGGAAATCAAACGATTCCATATCCAGGCCGGGCCCCAACCGGGCCGACGTCCGGGTCCAAAGGTCCATCACCTGGCCCAGGTTCATCCGCAAAAACGTTTTCTGATCCAAATGGTACCCGGTTTCGGTTTTTTTGATGGTTTGGACCGAATACCCCACCTTTTGCCCTTTCAGGTGAATGGCGGTCCATTCTTCGGATTCGGCCAGGTCCGTGGCCACAGGCACCAAACTTTCGGGCTCGATGTACACCCGGTGGACCAGCACGGCCATCAGGCCCGCCCAAACCAGCAGGATAAGAATTTTCAGGCCAAAGGCCGGACGACGGGACCGGGGCATGACACGATCCATGAAGTAAAGATGGGGCGAGGTTCTTGGAATTACGTTCGCATCACGGGCGAAACCAGCCGCCGGACCAGGCCGAGGGCCGAAGCCTGGAGCACGTCGAAATCCGCCTTGTCCAGTCCCGCCCCCTGGACCACCACTCGGGCGAAACCATCGTCCACCAGGTCGCCGGGTTGGTGGGTATCGGTATCGACCACCAGCTTGGCTCCTGCCATCCGGGCCATGCGGGCCACATGGCCGTTGGTCAGGCTGTGTCCCCGGCGGGTGGTGATTTCCAGAAGCACCCCCTTGGCCGCGGCCAGCCGGGCCTCTTCTTCGGTAATCAACCCGGGGTGGGCCAATATTTCCACGCCCGCGTCAATGGCCGCCCGGTTCGTCCCCGGGGCCACCGGTTCCACCGGGCTTTCTCCGTGGACCACCACGTACAGAGCGCCCAAATTCCTGGCCCGAGCCGCCAAAGACGCCATGGCTTCGGGCCGGACATGGGTAAGCTCCACGCCGGGAAGCACCCGCAGGCCCTCGCGGTCCAGGTCCCGGGCCGCCGCCGCCAGCCGGGTCACAACGAATTCGAGGTTCGAAGCGTCCACGTGGTCCGTCAACCCCAGAACCGTGTAGCCCTTGATTTCGGCCCGCCGAGCCAGTTCCGCCGGAATCAACGCGCCGTCGCTGAAAATGGTATGGGTATGCAGATCGATCATTAGCCGGTTTCCTTCACAAGGGGATGTTTCTAAAAATCCTTTTGCCCAATCTCAGTGTCGGCCTTGCCCTGAATTCCTCAAAATAGGTTGATTATTCCCGCGGATTCAAAGCCTCGGCCGCCACGATCCTGGACAAAATTCCATTTTTGGAAACAGCCCCTACCAGAAAATGAAAACAGACCCCAGAGCCTGGAGTCTGTCTCCTGGCCGTCCGAAATGGAGGCCATGAGCCGTTTGAGGTCACATTTTATACTTGCCGAAATCCTCGGGGGAAAGGCCTTCCAGGACTTCGGTCCATTTCTTGGCCCCTTCCTCCTTGACCGCCTCCTGGCCGCTGGTGTCAATTTTGGCCGATTTTTCAAAGACATGGTCCTGAACGAAAATCGGCGCCTTGGCTCGGAGGGCCAGGGCGATGGCGTCGGATGGCCGGGCATCCATCTGAATGAGCTGCTGATCCCGATCCAACAGGTGGATAATGGCGAAAAAAGTATTGTCCTTCAAGTCAGAAACTTCCACCTTTTCCACGTGGATGGCAAATGTTTCGAGCATGTTTCGGATCAGGTCGTGGGTCATGGGCCGGGCGAATTTAACGCTTTCCAGTTCGCTGGCAATGGCCGTGGCTTCCAATAGGCCGATCCAAATGGGGAGGGATCGCTCCCCATGCTCCTCCTTGAGGATCATGATGGGGCTGTTGGTATAGGGATCGATGGTGAGTCCCGATACGCTCATTTTGACCAACATACAACACCTCCGGAACCCCATGCGGTTCCCCGCCAAGGTTTCCCTGGCCCGGCTTCGGAATTCATTATATCACCCGGGTCCGGGGTCCCGCAAACAAATGAGAAGGAAAGGCCGGGCCGGTCACTCGACCGCGAAGGATTCCCGCAAAAAACCATTCTGGTCCGGAAGAACGCCCAGCAGGGAATTGGCTCCGGCCGAAACGATGTCCAGAGAAACCAGGCGGCCGACCAGATGATCCGGCCCCACGAAATTGACGATCTTGTGGGTTCGGGTCCGGCCCGTCAACTGGTCCGGCCGGCGGATTCCCCGGCTTTCCACCAGAACCTCGACCCGGCGCCCCACTAGCCGGCGGTTTTCTTCCAGGCTGATGACTTTTTGTCGAGTCTGCAGATCGTTCAGCCGTCGGCCGGCCGTTTCGGGGTCCACCTTGTCCGGCATGGCCGTGGCCCGAGTTCCGGGGCGGTCGGAATATTTGAACGAATACATGCCATCGTACCGAACCCGTTCAATCAAATCCATGGTTTGAGCGAAATCCTCCTCGGTTTCCCCGGGGAACCCCACGATCACGTCCGTGGTCAGCCCCAACCCGGGCAGGGCTTCGCGGAGGGCCGCCACTTTTTCCAAGTACGCCTCGCGAGTATACCCCCGCCCCATGGCCTTGAGCACCGCGTTGGACCCGGCCTGGACCGGCAAGTGAAGGTGTTCGGCCGCCACCGGTTCCTCGGCCATGGTCCGAATGAGTTCGGGGGACAGGTCCTTGGGATGGGAGGTGGTGAACCGGAGCCGCCACAGCCCCGGGATGGCGGCCACCCGGCGAACCAGGTCCGGAAAGGTGGTTTTGGGTTCGATGCCCCGGCCATAGGAATTAACGTTCTGGCCGAGAAGCATGATTTCGCGAGCGCCGGCCTTGACCAGAGCCTCGGCTTCGGCCAGCACGTCGTCCGGTTGGCGGCTCACTTCACGGCCCCGGACGTACGGCACCACGCAGTAGGCGCAAAAATTGTCGCACCCCTGCATGATGGTCACATATGCCTTGAGCCCCGGAATCCCTTGGCCGGCGGTGGAATCGGGCCGGCGGACGGCGTTGTAATCGAAATCAATCCGGCACATCCGGCCCCGGTCTTCACGGATTTCCCGGACCAGCGGCGGCAGTTGGTCCAGGCCGTGCGTGCCCAAAACCAGGTCCACGTATGGCGCCCGGTCCAGAATCGCCGGCCCTTCCTGCTGGGCCACGCACCCGCCCACGGCCAACACCAGGCCCTTGTTTTTTTCCTTAAGCGGCTTCAGCCGGCCCAGAAGGCTGTACACCTTCAGTTCGGCCTTTTCGCGGATGCCGCAGGTGTTGATGAAAATAAGATCGGCCCGGGCGGGGTCGTCGGTGGTTTCGTACCCTTCGGCGACCATGAGCCGGGCGGCTCGGCCCGAATCGTATTCGTTCATTTGGCAGCCGAAGGTGGCGATATACATTTTTCTGGTCATGACGGCGCCTGAATGCCTCCGGGAATCCCTCCCCGCTCTCGTCCGACAAGGGGGGAACTCCACTCGTTTCGCCTTCCCCAATGAAAAGGCCCGCCTCCTTATACACTCCTTTCGGATCAAAGGCCAACCCGTCGGCGTCTCGCCCGGCCGCTCATTTTTCAGGAAACGGATTCGTGTTCGTTGGATACCGGCCTGCCGGTCACCCCTTATATCCACAGGCCTGGTCCACGCCGTCGGTCAGATCGTTCAGCACTCGCTCGGTTTCGATCCTCAGAGTTTCAAAATCCTCGTCGGAAATATTGGGGTCGATCTGAAAGGGCCGGCCGAAATCCATAACCACCCGGCTGAACGGTTGGGGCAGAATGGTCCGATCCCAGGCCTTGGGAAAGGTGAACACCCGGGTTCCGGAACAGGCCATGGGGATGAACCAGGCGCCCGTCCGTTTGGCGGCGGCCAGCATGCCCTTTTTGAGCACCCGGGCCGGTCCCCGGGGGCCGTCCACGGCCGTGCCGCAGAACCGCCGCTCCTGGTCCTGGTTCATGTAATCGATGGTGGCTTCCAGGGCGTCCCGACCGCCTTTGGACGAAGACCCTCGAACGGTGTCGTATCCCAGCCGCTTCGCGATCCCGGCGGTGATTTCGCCATCCCTGCTCCGGCTGATCATGACCAACCCGTTGGTTACTTTACGGAAATGATAAAAGAAAAAAACCGCGTGCCGGTGCCAGGACCCGGCCACCACCTTGACCGGTCCATCGCCCAGAAAAAACCGTTCGTACACCTCCCGGTTGCGGACCTCGACCCGAACCGTGCCGAACCACAACCGCATGATCCAATAAAGGATCGATGGGACCACTCGAATGGTAAGTTGATGTTTCCAGGGCGCCATACCCTTTCCCCCTTGATGGACCGATCCACTTGGCAGGAAACAGCAGGCGCGGGTTGTACCAAGTTCCGGTACAAAGGGGCCGTAACCGCCGAAGAGATTCGGATGTACTGTATGCCCAGTATACCCTCTTCGTTCCAAAGGCCAAGCCTTGGCCGGGGAAGGGTAGGGTTTTTTGGGATTTTGTATTATGAAAAAAGTAGAAATTCCCTAGCGGACGCCGTGAGGGTCCTTCGGGCCCCGGAGCCTTTCATCGCTTTCATCTATTTGAAAAAGTTGGTGGAAAAAAAACCGGCTATCCCTTGTACCCCGCCGCTTGGTCGACATGGTCCGTCAGATCGTTGAGAATCCGTTCCGTATCGATCCTCAGGCGTTCCAGGTCTTCATCAGTGATACTTGGATCCACCTTGAACGGCTGGCCGAAATCGATAATCAGTTGGCTGAAGGGCAAGGGCAGGATGGTCCGATCCCAGGCCTTGCGGAAGGTGATGACCCGAGTTCCTGAACAGGCGATGGGTATGAACCAGGCGTCCGTCAGCTTGGCCGCCGCCAGCATACCTTTCTTGAGCACCCGAGGCGGTCCCTGGGGGCCGTCCACGGCCGTGCCGCAGAACCGACGTTCCTGATCCTGGTTCATATACTCGATCAGGGCGCTCAAGGCATCCCGCCCGCCTTTGGACGAAGACCCCCGTACGGTATCGTACCCCAACCGCCGGGCGACTCCGGCCAGCAGTTCGCCATCCCGGCTGCGGCTGACCATGATCAGACCATTCGTCACCCAATGAAAATGGTAGAAAACAATCAGGACATGCCGGTGCCAGGCTCCGCCCACCACCTTGATCGGTTTATCCCCCTTAAAATAATTCTCGTAGACATCAGGGTTTAGAACCTTCACCCGAACCGTGCCGAACCAAAGCCGCAAGATCCAATAAAGCACCGGAGGCAGAATCCGGTTCATCAGCTTATGCTTCCAGGGCGTCACGACAAGATTCTCCTATACCATCAACCCCATACCAAACAAAAAGAACTCAAGGCTCCACGCCTCCGGCCATTTCGGAATGCCCCTGGGGTCTCCCCCGGCACGGCCCGGGCATCCAGGGTCAGCGGTCCTTTCCCGGCATCAGGCCGCCGGTCGCTTCTTCTTTCCCCACCGGTTCCATTCCAGCCGAAGCTTTTCCGGATTCCAGGGTTTCCACCAGCCGGTGAAACGCGCCGGGATCGATCCAGGCCCCATCCAGATGAAGCCCATAATGCAAATGAGACGCGGTGGATACACCGGTGGACCCGATCCGGCCGATCACCTGACCCTTTTTGACCCAATCCCCTTCTTTCACCTGAATCCGGCTCAGGTGAAAGTAACAACTGATCAAGCCTTCGCCGTGGTCCAGATAGATGGCGTTGCCCGTATAGTAATAGTCGCTGGTCAAGGCCACCACGCCGTCGGCCGTGGCTCGGACCGGATCCCCCACGGCGCCCCGGTAATCGAGGCCCTCATGCGGGAAGTCGCGCCATTTGCCGTTTACCCTGGTCCGAACGCCGAAACCGCTGGTGGTCCGCCCGGCGGCCGGCCGCGAAAAAGGCCCGCGCCAATACCGTTCGGGGGTTTTCCGGGCCAAGGCCGCCGCGATAAGGCGTTCATCTTCCTGAGCCTTCTTTTTTCCGCCCGGCCCCATGGAGAAAATGGCTGAGTCCACGTTGATGCTTCGGGAGCCATAATCTTTCGTTTCGACCGGCACTAAAAAATCCCGGCGATGAAGCCCCTGGCCGTCGGTCCAGGCGATCCGAAGCGTTCGCGGCCCGGGCGACGCCAGCACATCGGCCGGCAACAGGCCGATCATGGACCGGTCGCCTTCGATCAGGGAGATGGGCTTTTTCCCATACCAGGCCGAAACCTCGCCCCCGGGCGCCGGATCGTGGATCGTCACCAGGCTGACTTGGCCCTGGCGGACGGCGGGGGGAGCGTCCACCCGGACCGGCGGCCCGGCGGGCGCGGGTGGACGAAACACCCGGGTGTCAAAATCCATTTCGGCCCGGACGGTCCTGGGGAACAGCATGGTCAACAGAACAATAAGCCACAGCCCAGTGGTTTTCATCACGATTATTCCGCCCCGGATCCACCGCGATCGCCTTCTTCGCCGGCGTCGCCCCAGTTTTTCAAGAACAGACGATGGTATTCGTCCTCGGAAAGGTGCTGGCGAAGCGGCCGGCTGATCAGGTCGGACACCTGGTTGATCTCTTCGTCCGTCATTCGGGACCGCATAACGGCCATCAGGTCGTCGTCGGCGAATTTCTGCAAGTATACGACCAGGGATGCCTCGTCCGTGGGCCGGTCCAGGCCGAAGGCCACGAACCCTTTATAGTCCTCCACGAACCGGTGATTGTGAACGCTCATTGAATCTCCTTCTTTTCCGTCAAAAAAATATCGATCCACCCGCCGGCGCTCCGGCCCGCGGCCGCCCTGGAGGATTCAGTCGTCGTTATCCCACCAGCACCAAGTGTACGTCCATCACATTGGTGCGGGTGGGGCCGGTCCGGATCAGGTCCCCCAACCGGTCGAAAAAGGGGTACGCGTCGTGCCGGTGGAGGTGATCCCAAGCGCTCAGGCCCATTCTTTCCGCCCGTTTCACGGTGGTTCCATCCACCAGAGCCCCGGCGGCGTCGGTGGGGCCGTCCGTGCCGTCCGTACCGGCGGCCAGAATCACCACATTCTCCAGGCCTTGAATCCCCAACGCGGCGGCCAGGGCGAATTCCTGGTTCCGGCCGCCCTTCCCCTCCCCTTCGAGGGTCACGGTGGGTTCACCGCCCGAAATCAAACAGGCCGGCGGCGGAACGGGATGCCCCGAAGCCCGGATTTCGCGGGCCATCGCGGCAAGAACTCCGGCCGCTTCGCGGGCTTCGCCCTGGAGCGTCGCCGTCAGGATCAACACCCCATACCCCAGCTCCATGGCCTTTTCCCGAACGGCCCGAAGGCTTTGCCGGTTGGACCCGACCACCAGGTTCGTCACTCGATCGAACACGGGATCCCCAGGCTTGGGGGTTTCGTCCGCCCGTCCCGCCCGGCCTTGCTCAAGGTGAAGCCGGACCGGGGCCGGAACCTGGGGGATCAGGCCGTACCGGTCCAAAACCTTCCAGGCCTCCTCGAACGTGGATGGGTCCGGAACAAAGGGGCCGGAACCGATCACGTCCATGTCGTCCCCCACCACATCCGAAAGCATCAGGTTAACCACTCGGGCCGGCGCGGCCAGGCGGGCCATTCGGCCGCCCTTAAGGCTGGAAAGGTGCTTGCGGACGGCGTTTATTTCATGAATGCCGGCGCCCGAAGCCAACAAAAGCCCGGTAGCCGTCCTTTTATCGGCCAGGCTCACGCCGGGAACCGGCAAAGGCGCCAGCGCCGACGCGCCGCCGGATACCAGGGACAGGACCAGATCGTTTTCGCCGGCGGCTTCGAGCATCCCCCGGAGGTGTTCGGCCGCCGTCCGGCCCGCCTCATCGGGTATGGGATGGCCGGCTTCGAAAACCCGGCACCCGGGCGCCGGTTGGGCATGGCCGGTTTTCACCACCACGATGCCGTCATGAAATTTGGCGCCCAGAATTTTCCGCCCGGCCCGGGCCATGGGCGCCGCGGCCTTGCCCACGGCCAGAATCCACACCCGGTCGAACTCCGCAAGGTCCAGGGTATCGATCCACCGTCCCCGGTCCCAAACCTCCAGACCGTTCCGGCGGCGGATCAGAGATGCGGCCACGGCCGGACCCGGGTCCGCCGCTCGAACGGCGGCCCGAAACAAGGTCAAAGCGTCCCGGCGAAGCCGGCTTTTCTTTGTTCCCCGCCCGGCGGCCATCCCTTTTCCTCCGCCCTGGTCCCGCTGGCCGGATTCCCAGACGTCTCGACGTTTCGGCCTCGATCCGCCAGGTGGCCCCTTCGAAAGAATGACGGGAACGAAATTCGTCGTGGGTCCACCAAGCGCCCTGACCGTTTCCATATCACTGAACCTTGTTCCAGTTCAACCTCCGGCGAAATCCCAGCCGTTTCCGCGGTCGTGTGAAGGCCCTGAAAAGTCCCCATTCACCCCCCCGCCGAAGATGTTTAAAAAACCGTTTAACTTTGCTCCGCGAACGGCCGATGAGATATGTGACGGGCCCCATGGGGGGGCGGCGTCGGGAACCACCATCGGCCAGGTAGGACCATGGACGCGACGGACTTTATCAAAACCTTGGGATTGAGCATCGATCAGGTGTCCCAACTGACCGGGGTTCGCAAGAGCACCCTTCGCTATTGGGAAAAGGAATACACCGAATTCCTGAACCCCCGCCGAACGGTCACCAATCGAAGAATGTATGATATGGGCGACGTGGAAAAGGTGGAGGTGCTCCGGCATTTGATCGAAGACGAAAAATACAAATCCATCGGCGTGAAGATGAAACTGGGGCTGGTCCAGTAGCCATGGGCGCCGTAGGCCGAACCGATTCGGCCCGCCGCCGGACCCTGGCGGGTCTGGCCCTGTGTTTGGGGGCCGTTCTCGCTTCGTCTTCGGCGGCGCATGAATTCCGGCCCACGGGCTGGCAGTTGCCCGATCTGTACGGCGCCGAGCGCGTTTCGGAAGAAATGTATAATTTCGATCTCAGGGTACCCGGCAACGAAACAAGACTGGAACAATTTTACACTACCGATGGCGGCCGGGTTCTCCGGTACAGCCATCGGGGCCATATTTTCGCCTATTCCGTGGACAACGACCGCAAAGGCCCCATGGACTTCACCCTGGTGGACTTCAACGGCAGCGGACTGTTCGAGGTCAAGCAGTCGCCTTATGACGAATATCCGCTCCCTTTGTGGACCATGCGGCCCTATTTGTACCCCGACGTGGCCATGGGCATCGCCGCGCCGCCGGTGGACCTGACCGGCAAAGCCCCCAATTCGGCCGACCTGATCAAGGCCCTGGGCCAGGAAACGGGGTCCGGCCGAGTAGCCTTGAGCATCCAGTTCGATTTCGATCAGGATACCCTCAGGCCCGAGGCGGTTTCGACCCTGAGCGCCCTGGGCAAGGCCATGACCTCCAAGGAATTGACGCCATCCCGCTTTCTGATCGAAGGCCACACCGACAGCAAAGGGTCCTTCCAATACAATCAGGACCTATCCGACCGCCGGGCCCGGACCGTTCAAAAATACCTGGAGCGGGAATTCAGCATCCCCATCAGCCGCCTGGATACCGTGGGCAAGGGGGAATCCCAACCCCTCCCCGGCACGGCGCCGGAAGACGGCCGAAACCGGCGGGTGGAGATCGTGAATCTGGGCTCCGGAGCCTCGTTGACCGAGAAAAAAACCAAATAACGTTCCCTGCCAAACGTCCGCTGACCGGAAATGAACCCGTAATGGATCGGTGGCGGTTTCAGCGCCCCCTCGTCAACGCATAGGGCATAATCAAAATTCATTGGAATCTTAGGTGATGGCTCCCAGGCTTTACTCCCGGGAGCCTGAAACCGGATGCTCCAGCTTCCCACCGCGTTTACCCGTGTTTTTATCAACTCAGAATTACGAACATGAAGCTGGAGCTTCAAAGCGGTGGGGTTCCCAAGCTGGAGCTTGGGAACCAGCGTTTGCACATTAGCGATTGTGCCTAAAGGGGTGAGCGGTGGGGTTCCCAAGCTGGAGCTTGGGAACCAGCGTTTGCACATTAGCGATTG
>JAGVGV010000336.1 GCA_020056895.1 Deltaproteobacteria bacterium | reverse complement strand
GTCACCTTCAATTTCAACATTTTCGGCAATTTATGGGAACAGGTGGCCAAGTTCCGGGCGGCCCGGAAGCTCTGGGCGGTCAACCTGAGGGAGCGGTACGGCATCCAGGACCCCAAAGCTTTGTTTTTGCGGGGGCTTTTTGGCGGAGGCGGGTACGGGCTGACCAAGGCGGAACCCGAAAACAACATCATGCGCGGGGCGTACTACGCTTTGGCGGCGGCCTTGGGCGGAGCCCAGACCACGGCCCTTTGTTCCTTCGACGAAGCGTACACCATCCCCACGCCTCGGGCCGCGCTTTTGTCCCTTCGCACCTGCCAGTTGTTGATGGACGAAATGGGCCTTCGGGACACCGTGGACCCCCTGGCAGGATCGTACTTCATCGAAACCCTGACCAAGGAGATGGAGGAGAAAATCCGCGACGCCATGGCCGAAGTGGACCGTTTGGGCGGCATGATCCAGGCCGTGGCCGAGGGGACCATCCAGCGCCGGATCGCCCGGCAGGCGTACGAGTATGAAAAGGGGCTTCAGGACGGCACATACAGGAAGGTGGGCCTCAATCTTCATACCACGGGGGATCAGCCGGTGGACGTGGAGCTGCATGAATACGATCCCCGGTCGTCGGAGGACCAGATCGCCAGCCTCCAGGCCCTGCGCAGGGAACGATCGAACGCCGACGCGGCCCGGACGTTGGATGAACTCCGGCGCGCGGCCGAAACCGGTAAAAACGTGATGCCGGCCCTGGTGGACTGCTGCCGGGCGTACGCCACCGTAGGAGAAATGGCCGGCGTCTTCCGCGACGTGTTCGGCGAATTCGACGAGCCGGGGTTGTTTTGAGGGGGGAGAGGTAAATAGGGTTGGTTCCCAAGTGAAAACTTGGGAGACCATACTACAAACGATCCAGTTGAGTGCATTGCTTGGCATTTCATCGCATTCTTGACCAACCCCCTTTTTTTTTCGTAATCATTCAAGTATAATACCACGATATAGACTGGTACTGAGTTGTCAATTGTATTTGGAACCAGAAAATTACAAATTGTATGTCATTTATGAATACAACCATTCCCAACTGTTGGTTCTTGCCATTCAAAAGGTTTGGCATCAGGGTATTCTTTTGAATAAACTTGAAACTCTTCTTGGTTGAGCGGGTACCATTCATCATATGGATACCTTCGAAAAAATTCACCTATGCGCTCGCGAAAATGCTCATAAGCGATCCTGTTCAGACGTCCTTTTCGTAACTCACGCAGGTCTTCAAGATCGATTCGAGAAAGGCGTAAAGTGGCTATAAAATCGACGGCCATTTTTTCAGAAAATCCAATTTCATTGTTTGGGGGAAGGTAAAACCATTTCAAATTAATCCGTGCGTGTTGGGTAAGGATATTTTTCCAACCTTTGGCTTTCGTTGTTTCATTACCTTTTTTATCGACATCAATAAAGGGGCGAATTTCACATAAAGTGATATCACGACTCCTTACGGCATCGCAATCCTGGGTGACAACAATTGCCGCAACAGATTGAGCTGAAACAATAATATCAATTGGGTTATGGTTATTGGCAATATCAACCCAGCGTACAACGCGCGCTCCGGCCTCCAAAGCGATAATGACCTCCTTAAGAGATAGCTCAATTCTTGGAAGTCCCATAAAAATGTCTCCTTGCCTGATCGGGTCTTCTTTGTTTAGAGAATCATAAATCATTATCATCCTCCCATTGTATGCCTTGCTTCGCTTCAAGCTCGGCTAATGCAAGTCGCTCTTGTTCAGCTTTTTGCAGTATTGATCGTGAGAGTTGTATCGCTTCACGTCTAGAAATATAACGTCCTAATTTTTTATTATCAATGTTTTCAGTTTTTTCGTTATACACGGAAGCGGTAACGGTTGTTTCTCGCATTTTATCTTCTAACAGCCAAGGGTCGGTAATTGCTGATGGTGTTTGAAGATATAAAGAGAGTGCCAACCCCACTACTACAGCCGTTCGTTGGAAGCTATGCGCTCTAACTTGCTGTTGATCAACATAGTCGCACCCTGGGACTGATGAGGAAACAGAATGAATCAGATCCTTATCACGGAGATCGATTGTGGTTGGGCTATTCACCTCTGAACCTCCTATGAAGTTCTCCTTCAATCATTTGAAAAAACCAGTTATGGGCAATAGCGTGAGCGTTCTCCAGCCAAGTATGAAAACCAGATGTCATTTCTGGAACGTTTTCTCCGGTTGACTCGACAACCGTTTCCCAGATTATTGCAGGTGCGTTATTCCGTTGACCTGTCGCAAACCGGACTGTGATATGCCCTTTTGGACAATCCGATTTGAATGAGCATTGGCAAGTGAAGCTATTGGGTTTGTTTTCCACTCCTGTCTTAGCAAACAAGGTGACTGGCAGTGATATACCAACTTTTAGTTGGTCTTTCAAAAAATCAAAAGCATTGATCGACTTATAGTCAAAGCCAACGGCGTCGATATAGCGCAATATCAAATTAGTCAATTTTAAATCATCTACGCGTGGATGAGCATCGTAGAACTTGTTAATTGCGTCTAAAACGCGATCCCGAAAAGGCTCCCATTTGTAGTCGTTCGTTGAATTGATTGTAAAAACCCCGGGGCCAATTTGAATCAAGGGCCATGAATTCTCAGCGACTCGAAAACGATGCTGAACCAAATAGCTAACAAACTCGTCTGGAACATTTGCGGCCGTCAATTGCTCATGAATAGGGTAGTTTTCACGTATACGATCATAGAGCCTGCCTAACAACAATTTATAATGGCGATCAGTCTGAAAGGCAGGCTGTGTTTTTTGTAAGTCAGATGGAATTGGTTCGAGCTTCCATCTTATTTCCATTATAGCCTCGACCAGAGGTTTATTCTTTAACTCTTCACTCATTTGAACTCCTTACCGCACAAACGCCTTTTGATGAACTGAAGATACCACATAAAGTCAAAGATGACTATGCTTTTTTCGTTCTTATCAATACAAAGATAACAACAGGCCTGAATTGTAAATTATTTCAATATTTCAATGAATTACTGCAAACTCCCCTTCCCTTCTCCATGAACACCAGGGTCACTTTGGCGTTCAGGCGTTGGGTTTTGAAGGCGCGGTAGCCCAATTTTTCATAAAGGTGGATGTTCCTCAGGCTGATTTCCCCGGTAAAGATTTCGAACCGTTCGGCCGAAGGAAAGTGAGCCTCTACGGCCGCCATCAGCCGTTTCCCCAAGCCTTGGTTCTGAAGGTCGGGGTGGACCATCAGCCGGCCCACGTGGCAGGTCCCGTGTTCCAACCGGCCCCGGACCGCGCCCACGATCCGGCCGCCCTCTACCGCCTTTAAATACCGATGCGAACCGAAATCGGCCGCGATCTGGTCCAGGGTCTGCGTCAACGGCGGGATGGTGTCATCGTCCCACAGGGCGGCTTCGCTCTGGAAGGCGAGCTTCTGCAACGCCAGCACTTCGGCCGCGTCGTCCAATCCGGCGGGTTCAATGGATATAAGCCGCGAGTCCTGTGGATCCATTTGGTCGGCCTCCCCTGAAAGAGCCGTCAGAGATCAGCGATTCGCCGTCCGTCTATAAGGAACGATTCCGGTTGAAAGCACAAGTATTTTTTAAGAACCGCGCCCGGTTCTTTCATCCAAGGGTGAAGCAGGCTTTACCACAATAACCAGAAATAGGCTTTATTTAAAGAACGAAACAAGAGTTATTCAATACAAGAAGCGATGAAGCGCCATCCTCGAACCGCTCTCCAGCCCTGGATGCAACGGCGAAGGAAGAAAGCCAAGCCTAGAAATATGCCGAGTATTCCCGCGGTTGACTCTCTCTCTTCGCCCCGCCCCAAAATCGAAGTCCCTGTTATGAGATCGGTTCTATTTGGGTTCGTTCCAATAGGGCTCCCGCAATTCTTTTTTCAAGAGCTTACCCAGTGCGTTTCGCGGCAAGGCTTGTTGGCGGAATTCAACCGCGTTTACCCTTTGATGTTTGGCCGAAACGCGTTCGTTGATCCAGGTTTTCATTTCATCCTCTTTGGTTTTCGAACCCTCCCGAGGAACAACCAATGCCAGGGGCGTTTCGATCCATTTTTCATGAGGAACCGCGATCACCGCCACTTCAGCGACATCCGGATGGGTGATAACCACCTCTTCAATGTCGCTGGCGAATACGTTAACGCCGCCCGTGACGATCATATCCTTTTTCCGGTCCATGATATAAAGAAAGCCATCTTCATCGAACCGGCCGATATCGCCCGTGCGGATGTACGTCCGCCCGAATTTATCGGGCCAGATAATTTCTTCGGTGGCTTCGGGACGGTTGTGATAATGCTTCATCATCGCCCCGCCGTACCCCACGATTTCGCCGGTCTCGCCCCAGGGCAGTTCATTCCCTTCGGAATCGATTATTTTTATGTCGCTCCCGGTGATGGCTCGTCCAACCGACCCGGTTTTTTCCAATACCTGTTCCGGTTTGAGGGTTGTCCCAACGCCTTCGGTCAAACCGTACAGTTCGAACAAGCCCGGCCCCATTTTTTCCAAAATGGCTTTCTTCCAAGGCAGGGGCAGAGTCGACCCCATGGAGACCATCACATTCAAGCTGCCGAGATTATGCTTACCGAAGCCGGGAGACTCGAGGACGGCGTGATACATGGTCGGCACCAGGAATGTGTGCGTGATTTTGAACCGGTCCACGGAGGCCAAAAAGCCTTCCGGTGAAAACATGGGCATCAACACCACTTCAGCTCCGGTGCAAACCGCGCCAAGCAGCATCAGCCAAGTGGCATTGGTGAAAAGCGGCGTGGCAATCAGCATGGTCGAAGCGTCCGTAACTCGAAACTCGATCGCGGCCGCCATTCCGGTCAAGGTCCGGGCCTGGTGATTGTGGACGATTCCCTTGGGCGTCCCGGTTGTGCCGGAAGAATAGATGATCACGCACTCGTCTTCGTCGTTGACGGGGGCCGGAACAAGGTCTTCGTCGCCGTCCGCGATAAACGCTTCGTAATCCTTCCAGCCCGCCGCCTGAAACCCCACTCCAATGCGGTTTTCCACCGGCACCCCATCGATGATAGCCTCCAAGGGGGCGGCCAGCATTTCCAGCGGTGAAACCACGAAGAAAAACGTGGCGCCCGCGTCTTTCAACAGAGCGGCGATCAGGTTCGGTTTCTGCAAGGCCGATAGGGGAACCAATACTCCGCCAGCCCGAATGACGCCGTACATTATTTCCAGCGTTTCGATGCAGTTGAGGGCCAACAACCCGACCTTGTCCCCTTTTTTCATCCCCGCCTTGACCAGGGAATCGTGAACTTTTGAGGCCCTGGCGTCGAACTCCGCCCAGGTTACTTTACGGTTTCCAAAGACGAAGGCGGTCTTTTTCGGCCGGGCTTGGCCGTGAAACCAGGGGTATGAGCCGATGTGCATTCCCGGAACTTTCAGCAAGGGAATTTCTCCTTTGGGGATTTGGGGGTTTACCTTTTTCCGTACCGTTTCCGCATCAAGGCATTTCGCCGCTTGGTTTTTGATTCGGTTTTCGTTCGGCATGAATCCGTAAGCAATGAGTGCGCCAATATTCAATATACTGATATTACATGTGAATATCATTTCGAGCCCGATTGATGGCCCAAAAAGCTCTTGCATTGTGCAAGTTTATATTGCATGGTGCAACAATCGACTAAACTCCGAGGAAGTTATGACTCTTTTTGACGATGGTTTTCTCCAACACCTGGCCAACGCGTCCATTCTGACGGACGAAAAAGGCATGCTCCTGGTTACGAATGGCCCGGCGGAAGCGATGCTGGATTCAGCGGGCCTTCGTGATATTGCCCATATTTCCGACATCGATCCTTTATTTGTGACGCGGAAGTCATCCATGGCGTTTATGGGGCCACGCACGATTATGATCGGGAAGGTGTCCCGCCGGGTCAGGGTCTTTTCCGTCGATCTCGACAACGGAAGAAAAGGACATCTGTTCCTGTTCGATACGGCGGATGTTCTGAAGACCATGGATTTCGATACCTTGCTGGATTACATTGACGTTCCGATCGCCATCGCGAACCAGGAGGGCGTGTTGGAGCATCTCAATGAATCCCTGTCCAAATATATCGGGGTGGACGCGAAGGAATGGATCGGCAGGAATCTCAATGTCCTTGTGGAAGAACGAGCCCTGACGGACTCCGCTTCCTTAAATGCCTTGAAAGCAAAGAAGCCGACGGACACGAACGTTACGTATGGAACGGGAGTCACCCTGCAATACAGAAGTCTTCCCTTTCGTGACCGCCATGGGAAAATTCTTAAAGTAATCAGTACGGGAAGGGACGTTACCCGGATGATCCAATTGGAACAGGATTTATCCAGCTCGGAGACATTAAAGGATCAATATTATAAGCGTTTGAACACGCTGGAAGTTCTTCTTGGGAAGGAGCGGATTGTCTATTCCAGCGAACAGATGAGGCGTGTTGTCCAGCTTGCCGTAAAGGCTGGAAAATTCGATTCTCCCGTTTTTCTTTGGGGTGAATCCGGAGTTGGAAAAGAGGTTGTCGCGAAGGTGATTCACCAGGTGGGGAACCGAAGCCAGGGACCCTTTGTCGGCGTCAATTGTTCGGCCATTCCTTCCGAACTCTTGGAGTCGGAGTTTTTCGGTTATGACGAGGGCGCCTTTACGGGAGCGAAGAAAGGAGGACGCAAAGGCCTCTTTGATGAAGCGGAAAAGGGAACGCTTTTCCTGGATGAAGTCAGTGAACTCCCGCTTGGAATGCAGAGCAAGCTGTTAAGGGTCATCCAGGAGCAACAATACATGCGCGTAGGCTCCAATAAGACTGTTTCAACTGATGTCAGGATCATCGCATCGACCAATCTTTCCCGGGAACATCTTGCGGATGGAACGGTATTCAGACGCGATCTTTTCTATCGCTTAAACGTTATTCCGATCCATATTCCGCCCTTGAGAGACCGGCGTGACGATATCCTGCCGCTGATCCGCTTCTTTCTTAAAGAGCTGAACCTGAAGCATGGATCGAATATGAGAATCGCCAACTCGCTGCTTCCCCGTTTTTACCATTACGACTGGCCCGGCAATGTTCGGGAGCTGAAAAACTTCATTGAAAGATTACTCGTTATCGCCAGCTCGGACACGGTTGGCGACGCCGAATACGATCTGGTCAATCAACTGGAAATTATAAAAACACCAGATCAAGCGGAAGATATTTCCATTTCCCGCCTGATGCCGCTTAAACATGCGATGAACCGAGTTGAGGAGATTCTTTTCAAACAAGCCTATCAGGAAGCAGGCAACATTGAAAAAACAGCCGAACTACTGGAAATCAACCCGTCCACCATATACCGAAAAATCAAAAAGGGGCGAATACGCCTGAAATGATTTGAGGGAATCTTCAATACGTTCCAGGGGTCATGGTCGGTGGGCGAGGTCGGGCCTCGCCCCCACGTTTCATCCGCCTTGAATAACGCGGTGGTCTTCCACCCTGGAGGGTTGAAGCCAACGCATTATTTTTGGATGAACGTTACCTGGCCGAGCGTGTCCGGCGGCTGGATCGGGCCGGGCCGCCGGGGTTCCAAGGGGCAAACGCGCCGTTAGCCGGCCGCCGGCCGCGAGTGGAAGAATCCGCCGCCGCCAGAGCCGGTTCAGCGTCCATGCGGTCGGACCGACGTTCCATCGGCCGCGAAGGCCGTCCGCTGGACGGTCCCCGCCCGGAACGATTATCGGAAGGTTGCCCGGGCCGCCGATCCGAGGAATGATCGGACCGCCGATCGGGTTGCCGCCCGGAGGTCCGTCCCTGGTCCATGCGCGGCCGGTCGGCGTCGAACGCTTCATCCCGACGGGGCGGATTCAGGTTGTAATCGAACCCGGGGAGCGTCCGGCGTTCCACGGGAGCGCCCAACAGCCGGTGGATGGCCCGGACCATGGCCGCGTCTTCCGAAGTGATCAGCGTAAAAGCCTGACCGGATTGTTCGGCCCGACCGGTCCGGCCGATGCGGTGGATGTACGCTTCGGGGGTATCAGGAATATCGAAGTTGATAACGTGGGAGACCTTCGTCACGTCGATACCCCGAGCGGCAATGTCCGTGGCCACCAGCACCTGGTACCGGCCCTGGCGGAAGCCGTCCAACGCGGCCTGACGCTTGGACTGGGAAAGATTCCCCTGGATCGACGCGGACCGGTAGCCGGCTCTGAGCAGTTGTTCGTCCAACCGCCGGGCCCGGTGTTTGGTCCGAGTAAACACCAGCACCGAGGTGGTGGGGGTGTGGTGGAGCAGTTCCATCAGCAACGCGGTTTTAAGGTGCTGAGGCACCGGATACAGGGCGTGGCTTACGGTCTGGGCCGGAGCGGTGGTTCCGATCTTGACGGTGATCGGATCGGACAGGATTTCCTGGGCCAGGTGCCGGATTTCATCGGGCATGGTGGCCGAAAACATCAGGGTTTGCCGCTCTTTGGGAAGGTAGCTCAGAATCCGGCGGATGCTGGGCAGGAACCCCATGTCGAACATCTGATCCGCTTCGTCCAGCACCAGTTGCTCGACGCGGCCCAGGTTAATGGTTCGCCGGCCCACGTGATCCAGCAGCCGGCCGGGGCAGGACACCACGATCTCCACGCCCCGCCTGAGGTTTTGTTCCTGCGGACCGAATCCCACGCCGCCGTATATGGTCATGCTCCTCAGGCCGGTTTTTTTCCCCAGGTCCAGAATGGCCTGATGAGTCTGTTCGGCCAGTTCCCGGGTGGGCGCCACGATCAGGGCGCGGACCACACCCCGAGGGCCGGTCATCAACCGATGAAGAATGGGCAGCACAAAGGCCGCCGTTTTGCCGGTGCCGGTCTGGGCCAGGCCCATGACGTCCCGGCCTTCCATCACGGGCGCGATGGCCCGGGTCTGAATCGGAGTAGGAGTAGTGTAGCCAGCCCGGATGACGCCGGCCTGGACGCTGGGGTGAAAACCAAACGCTTCGAAACTCATTCGTGTCCTTCTTTCGTGTTCCAAATAAAAAAACTCCGGAGGCATTCCGGAGTTCACGAGATTTTCGTTTTCGTCCTGGAACAGATATTGCTGAGGGCGACCTTACCCCTATCAAGCCCCCCTGTCAAGGGAATTGGCTGGAATTTTATAAGCCTTTAGGCATGAAAGGAGCCGGACCAAGGTTTCGGGGCTTCGTCCAGCGCCTTGGTTTTTAGGGAAGCGATCAGCGGTGAGCGATCAGCTTATAAAAATGAAGGCTTATTTATTGGATTTTCCAATAATTAACATTCGTTCCATGAAAGCTGACGGCTGAAAGCTGATAGCTGACAGCACTCCGCCATAACGCCCGAAAATGAAGGCTTACATCCCGTTCAATGAAAACCGCCATTGGCAGAAGCAGTCGGGCGGATGGTCATCCAGGGGGGCGAAGTCGCACCGGACTTGGATCCTTGGATCGATCTCCCGGGCAAAGCCTTCGAATTCCGCCTGGTGCATGGCTCGGCAGGCATATTCGCCCAGGCCCCGTTCGAGCCGCGCCGCCTGGGGCGGGCAGGATGGCACTCGGATCACCACCTCGCCCGGAAGAGCCTCGATCTGGTACCCCACCAGCATGGTCCAGGGGAACAGCCCGAGCGCGGTCACGAACCCTTCCAGCCCATTGGCCGCGATGTCGAAGCGGGCTTTCAGGTCCCGGGCCGCAAGGTTCCCCACCCGGCCCCAAACCACCTCGTTCAGGCGGCAGGCTTCGTCAATCCCATGGTCCTTTTCGATGGAAATAAACCAAAAGGCGTCCATGACCCGGTAGTTGTGGATCAGAAACGACGTGAACCGGGCTAACCGATCGTGGTCCCAGGAAGCGAAATCCGGAAGCGGATGAGAGGGCGGAGAGGTCATTTATCGTACCAGCTTTTCTTGAGCGTTACTTCCGAAGGCTTTTTCTTTTTGGCTTCGGGCTTCTTTTCGGCCGGAGGCGGGCTGACGGTCCGCGAGGCTTCCCACCAGTTGCCGCTGGGTTTCGGTTCGGCTTCTTCGGGCTTGTCCGTCCGGACCCGAGTGCCGAAAATATCTTCGGCGGTCAGGGACTTTTGTTCCCCTTCCCACCATTTTTTGGCTTTGGGCTCTTCTTTGGGTTTGGCCGCCGTAGGGCTCGGGTCCGCGGCCGGCGGGGCCTTTTTCTTTTGCTTGAGCTTGATTTCCAAAAGCTCGCGCAACAGGATTTGGTACCGTTTCTCGCCCTGGGGAATATAGGTCAGCCGGCCCGATTCGAAATCCTCGGTGGTAAACGTTTCGTTCAGGCCGGTCAGCTGGAAGTCCTGGTTCAACAGAACGCAGTGGACCTGATCCCCTTCCTGGGCCAGCGTCATCCAGAAATTACGGTACTCGGCCGATTTGGCCGTATGCCCGGTGCCGATCACGCCTTTTTTGACTTCAAGGTAAATCCCGGTTTGAATATCCGCCATAGCCGTTTTCCTCGCCCTCCATAGCGAAAAACACTATCTAGGATACCATACCGTCCGTCAAGACGCATTTTTTTCGCCAGGGGCTGTTTCTAAAAAGTCCTTTTGCCCAATCTTGGGTGTCGGCCTTGCTTTGAATTCCTCAAAATAGATCAACGATTCCTCCGGATTCAAAGCCGGGCCTCCTTGATCTTGGGCAAAATCCCGTTTTTGGAAACAGCCCCTAATTCAGAATCCATCCCCAAAATGTTGGAGTTTTTTCCCTGGGGCGAGAGGCGGAGGCCGAAAGCCAACCGGGGGAATAGGAGACATTTTTTGAGGATTGAACGCACGTCTCCAGCCATGCATCCAGGGCAAAAGAACAATTTTGGGATGGGTTCTCGGCGATGGCTACAAAACAGCTAAAAATCCATTTGACACCCTCCCCCAAACCGCATACAAGAAACGGTATCCAACCTTTTCATGGACGGCCCGCCGTCCTCCCTGGCCTGGGAAACCATCCGGGCTGGGGGCTTCGGAAGACGGTAGGCCCTTAGGATTCCAACCAATCTCGCAACGGAAGGAGCTTATTCGAATGGACATCAAAAAAGTGGGCGTGGTCGGCGCGGGCGCCATGGGCAATGGGATCGCTCAGACGGCCGCCGCCATCGGATGCGATGTGGTAATGCGGGACGTGGAACAACGGTTCGTGGACAACGGCCTGAAAAGTATAGACAAATTTTTGAGCCGGAGCGTGGAAAAGGGGAAACTTTCAGCCGAAGCCAAGGACGCCGCCTTGGGCCGGATCAAGGGCACTACGGACATGGCCGACCTGGCCGGCGTGGATTTCGTGATCGAGGCGGTGATCGAAGACCTGGCGCTCAAAACCAAGGTGTTCGCCGAACTGGACCAGTTGACTCGGCCCGAAGTGATCCTGGCCACCAACACATCGTCCATGTCCATCACCCAGATCGCCAACGCCACCAAGAAGCCGGACAGGGTGGTGGGCATGCACTTTTTCAACCCCGTACCCTTGATGCGGCTGGTGGAAGTGATCCGGGGCTACCACACCAACGACGACACGGTGGCCCAAACCGCGGCTCTGGCCAAGCGGATGGGCAAGGAAACCGTGGAAGTGAAGGTGGATTCGCCCGGGTTCATCGTGAACCGGCTGATGATTCCGCACATGCTGGAAGCCATCGAACTGGTTCAGGAAGGGGTGGCCACGAAGGAAGACGTGGACAAGGCCATCAAGCTGGGGCTCAATTACCCCATGGGTCCTTTCGAGTTGATGGACATGACGGGCATTGATATTTGCAAGTTCGTGGCCGATTACTTCCAGCAGGAACTCAACAAGGAACTCAAGTGGATCTCCCCCACCCTCTTGAAAAACACCATCAAGGCGGGCCGGCTGGGCCGGAAAACCGGCGGCGGCTGGTACGACTACAAGTAAACCGCCTGGTTCCGGGTTCAAAGGGGGAGCCTTCCATCGAGGGGGTTCCCCCTTTTCTTATCGGATGTTCTTCAATCATGGTCCGGTTCCCATCGCCCGCTCCTTCCCTCATTCCCTCCTTTTCCCGGTTGCTCCGGCCGGGGCGTCCGGGCTATGCTGGTTCCGGTTCCGCCGACGAAGGGAGAAGCACCCCGATGAAAGAACGGATCGGATATACCGAAGCCTTGGAATTGATCCTGGTGAACGTGCCCGGACCGACAGCCGAAGAAGGACCGCTGATGGACCTGGCGGGCCGGGTGCTGGCGGACGACCTGAAGGCCGTGGTGGACAGCCCGTCGGTGGATGCTTCGCTTAAGGATGGGTATGCCGTCCGATCCCGGGAAGTGGCTGGAGCATCGCCGGAGAGGCCCGTTCGTCTTCGGCTGACTCAATTCACGGCCGCGGGCGAGCGGCCGGGCGTTCACCTGGGGCCCGGGGAAGCGGTCCGCGTGACC
>JAGVGV010000722.1 GCA_020056895.1 Deltaproteobacteria bacterium | reverse complement strand
GGAGCCGGTCCCAGTGGGGCGTCACGCCCTGGCCGGCCAGGTCGGCCAAGAGGGACCAGCCCACTCCGTCGAGCCCCAAAATCACCATGCGGCGGCGAGGATGGTTCATGGATCGGGTAGTGGCGGCCCTCTCTGGGGAACTTGACCGTTCCCCAAAAATTGGCCGCCGTGGTCCTTCAGGGCAGGGTTTTTTCGAAAATGGCGCGGGCGGCCCGGACGGCCGGATTGTCCGGACCCAGAACCGACGTGGCCTGGCCGGCCTGATCCCGGGCGTAGATTTCATCGTCTTCCGGCACCACGCCCGCCAGGTTCAGTTTCATCCGGTTGATTTCGGCCATCAGTTCCGGGCCCACTTCGCCGTTTCTCACTTGGTTCAAGATCAGGTGTTTTTCGCCCACCTGAATTTTCAGTTCGTCCACCAGGTTCCAGATCCGGGCGGCGGCGGTCAGCCCCCGGCGGCTGGCGTCGGAAACCACGTAAAAAACGTCCAGCTTCTTGGTGGTCAATCGGGACAGGTGTTCCATGCCGGCTTCGTTGTCGATGACCAGGTAGGGGTAATTTTCGAGCAGTTTTTCCAAAACCGTGGACAAAACGGTGTTGGCCGCGCAGTAGCAGCCCGGGCCTTCGGGGCGGCCCATCACGATCAGGTCGAAATCGTCGGCTTCCACCAGGGCCTCGTTGGCCCGCATTTCGATCAACACGTCCTTGGTGATGCCCACCTGCCCGCCCTTGGCTTTCATTTCTTCGCGGGCCTGGCTCAGGGTGGCGTCGTACTCAAGACCCAGGACTTCGTTGAGGTTGGCGTTGGAATCCGCGTCCACGGCCAGTATCGGCACGCGGCCGGTGGAAGCGAGGTATTGGATGGTCATGCCGGCCAATGTTGTTTTTCCGGTGCCGCCCTTGCCGGCCATGCCGATGGTGATACCCATGGTGAGGGTCCTCCCGATTACGATTCCGGGCCGGCGGCCATTGGTCCCCCCTGATTCTGAACCATCGCGGGGATTCGGTCATCCGACCCATGGGCCTTAAAATAACCCCTGGCCAGCCCATGTCAAGCCTTGGCTCGAACGGCATCCCCCGATCCTCCTTCTTCCCTCCATTTCCCGCCGCCGAGTCGTCGCCGGGGACCTTGCGCGGGCCGAACGCGCCTTGACAAATCGGGGGGCCGCCGAATAACCTGAATAAAAGGAGCACTCAACTAAAAAAACATGACGCCCCGGTCATGAAAAATCGGGCCGCCGGGGGTTCGTACATCGCCGTTCGGGTCGGCAAAGGCCCCATTATCCCTTTGGCGGGGCAGGTCACCACGGGAGCCGGGAGGGTTCGATGTTCCTCGCGGCGCGGAAAGGGAGACGAAACATGGGGTTCAGGGCATGGATCGCCGCCTTGTCGTTCGTTCTGCTTTCGGCCGTTCCGGTTTGGGCCGGTCCCCCCGAACCGATCCGGGTGGCGGCCATTTTCGCGGAAACGGGACCGGCGGTCCGGAGCGCGGTGGCCAGCCGGCTGGGCGTCCGATTCGCCGTGGACCACATGAACGCCTCGGGCGGGGTTTTGGGCCGTCCGGTGGAGCTGGTTTTTTTCGACAACCACAGCACTCCGATTGGATCGAAAAAGGCGGCCGAGCAGGCCGTGGCCATGGGCGCGGTGGGGATCGTGGGGTCCAGTTGGAGCGAACATTCGGTGGCCGCGGCCCATGTGGCTCAGTCGGCCAGGCTGCCCATGGTCTCGAACGTGTCCACCCATCCGGACGTTACTCTTGTTGGGGATTATATTTTTCGGGCCTGTTTTATCGATCCCTTTCAGGGGCGGGTGATGGCCCGGTTCGCGTATCAGGACCTGGGTTTCCGAAACGTGGCCGTGCTCCGGGACATCACCAGCCTGTACAGCGTGGGGCTGGCGCGGGAATTCACCCGGCATTTCGAAGCGTTGGGGGGGAAAGTTCCGGCCGCCGAAGATTACAAGCTGAACCAGGAAGGGTATGAACGAAGCCTGATTCCGCTCAAAAAATGGAATCCCGAGGCTGTTTTTCTGCCCGGGCACGACGAAAGCGGTATTTTCGCCGGTTGGACCCGGCGGATGGGCTGGGATATCCCCTTGCTGGGCGGCGATGGCTGGTCGGACAAGGCGTTTTACGATCTGGGCGGGAAAAACCTGAAAAAAGGGTATCATTGCACGCATTGGGCTCCCGAGGTGGATACGCCGGTCTCCCGGGCCTTCGTGGCCGCCCATCCGGGGATCGAACTGACCGCGGACCTGGCCTTGGGATACGACGCCACACGGCTGTTGTTGGACGCCATCCAGAGAGCCGGGAGCACCGAAGGCCCCCGGATCCGGGACGCCCTGGCCGACACGCATGATTTCGTCGGCGTTTCCGGACCCATCCGGTTCGATGAACACCGCAATCCTTTCAAGGACGCGGTGATCATCGAGATCGTGAACGGGCAAAACCATTATTTGAAAACCGTTTCACCGTGAACGCCAAACCGGTTGTACGAGGGGAAAGGAGGGCGAAATGGGGCGCTTTCCATGGATCATGGTCCTTTTGCTCTGTCTTGTTTCCTGTATTCCGGCCTGGGCCGGGCCGTCGGAGCCGATCCGGATCGCCTCCATCTTCCCGGAAACGGGTCCGGCGGCCCGGACCGCGGGCGCCAGCCGCGAGGGGGTAAGGGTCGCGGTGGACCAGATCAACTCGTCGGGTGGAGTTCTGGGCCGCCCGCTGGAACTGGTTTTTTTCGATAACCGAAGCACGCCGATCGGATCGAAAAAAGCGGCCGAACAGGCCGCGGCCATGGGCGCGGCGGGCATTATCGGCGCCAGTTGGAGCGACCATTCCCTGGCCGTGGCCGGAGTGGCTCAGGAAGCCAAAATTCCTATGATTACCAACATTTCCACGAACCCGAGCGTGACCGAAGTGGGGGATTTCATCTTTCGGGCCTGCTATATTGATCCGTTCCAAGGCCGGGTGATGGCCCGGTTCACGTACCAGGATCTGGGGCTTCGACGAGTGGCGGTGCTCAAGGATTTGGGGAGCGTGTACAGCCTGGGGTTGACTCAGGAATTTAGTCGCCATTTCCAATCGTTGGGTGGTATAATTACCGCTGAGGAAGGGTACAAGCAGAACCAGGAGGGGTACGACCAGCGGCTCCTTGATTTGCAAAAAACGAACCCTCAGGCGGTTTTCGTACCCGGCCACAACGAAAGCGGAATTTTCGCCGGTTGGAACCACCGGATCGGGTGGGATGTCCTTTTCCTGGGGGGGGATGGCTGGACGTCCGAAGCCTTTTTCAATCTGGGCGGAAAAGACCTGAAAAAAGCGTATTTCTGCACCCATTGGAGCCCCGAGGTGGATACGCCGGTTTCCCGGGCGTTCGTTCGGGCGAGGCCTCAGGCGGTGTTGACCGCCGAGTATGTCCTGGCGTACGACGCGGCCCGGTTAATGGCCGACGCCATCGGCCGGGCGGGGAACACCGAAGGCCCCCGGATTCGCGACGCCCTGGCCGCCACCCACGACTTCATCGGCGTGACCGGCCCCATCCGGTTCGATGAACGCCGCAATCCCATCAAGGACGCGGTGATCATTGAGATCGTGAACGGTCAAAGCCATTATTTGAAAACCATCACTCCTTGATTCAAGCAGGACCCGGTCGCCCGTGAAGGCCAAAAGCCTCCGTTTCCGCATTATCACCGCCATTTTGGTCACCTGCCTGGTGATCACGATCCTGTTTGGAGCCATTTTATACCCATTGGAACGGCGCCGGATCCAGGAACGGATGACCCACGTGCGCGTTTTAATGGGCGCGATTTTCCAGCAAAGAAAGGAACAGATCGCCAACGAATTCTTTTCCGGCCAGCGGGAAGCCGTCCATCAATCCCTCGAGGAAATGACTCGAGTGCAGGGCGTCACCGCCATTGCCCTGTACCGGCTGGACGGCGCCCTGGCCTATACCACCACCGCCATGGCCTTCGCCGTGATCCCGGATTCCGAACGAAACCTCCTGGACCGGGGACCCGCCTTCACCCGGGAACGGGACCTGGGCCGGCCGCTGGCGGTGTTTTCCTCCCTGATCGAAGTGTTCGGCGAACGGGTGGGATACATCCGGATGTATTACGATCTGGGCGAAATCGAAGCCCAGTCCCGGCTTATTCTCATCACCCTTTCCGGTCTGCTGATCTCCGTTTTATGCGTGGTAGGCTTTCTGCTCCACCGGTTGCTGTCCCGCCTGGTCATCCGGCCGGTCCAGACCCTGGGCATGGCCCTCCGGCGTATTCAGGAAGGGCGGTACGACGAACGGGTTCAGCTTGATTCGGCCGATGAAATCGGCGATATGGGCCGCGCCTTCAACGAAATGTCCGCCCAACTGGCCGAAAGCGAATCGGCCTTGACCGAGGCCGTTGGCGTTCAGCGGAACTATGCGGCCCGGCTGGAAGATACCAACCGGGCGCTCGAACTGCTGAATCGGGACCTCGAAGCCCGCGTGGCGGAACGGACCCGGGAATTGGTGGTTTCCAACACCCGGCTGCAGGGGGAGATCGAGGAACGGACTCGGGCGGAAAACAACCTGGCCATGGAAAAACGGCGGCTGACCGTGACGTTGGGGTCCATTGGCGACGGAGTGGTGGCTACGGACATGGACGGCCGGGTGCTCATGATCAACCGGGCCGCCGAGGTCCTTTTGGGCTGGCCCACCACTCAGGCCCTGGGACGGCTCCTTTCCCGCGTTTTTCCCATCGGCCCCGTCGAACCCGGCGATTCCCCGGCCGTGGACCTGATCGGCGCGGTTCGGGGGGGACGGGCGTTTTCCACCTTGAGCCCCGCCAGTTTCAAGGACCCTTCGGGCGGCCTCCACCTGGTGGCCTTTACTCTGGCGCCGATACACGACCAGGAACAAGGCGCCATCGGCGCGGTTCTGGTCGTGCGGGACGTCACCGAACAAAACCGGTTCGAACAGGAATCCCAGAAAGCGGCCAAGCTCGAATCCCTTGGGGTTCTGGCCGGCGGCATCGCGCACGATTTCAACAACATCTTGACCGCCATCCTGGGCAACCTTTCCTTGGCACGGCTGTATTCCCACGACGTGAAAACCAAGGAAAAAATCGCCGAAGCCGAACGGGCCACGCTCCACGCCAAGGGCCTTACCCGGCAGTTGTTAACCTTTTCCCGAGGCGGCGCGCCCATCAAAACCACGGCCGCCATTGGTGAAATGCTGAAAGAGACCGCCTCCTTCGCCCTGGCCGGAT
>JAGVGV010000427.1 GCA_020056895.1 Deltaproteobacteria bacterium | reverse complement strand
TGGTCTCGGTCCACCTTGGATCGCTCCTTGGCGACTAAAAAGGCGACGGTAGCAAACCAGGGCCGGCCTGTCAATATGGTTGTTGAATTGAAGGGATTCGTTCCGTCTTGGGGGGCGTTCACGAACGCGACGAAACGATCCTGTCCTTATCTTGCCGGCCCAATGGGGACCATGCTATGGTCCGAGCTATCCCGGCGGGGAGCGTGGGAAGGGTTGGGTCGGGATCGAAAATGAAAGGACCCAAGGATCGTTACCGGTATCATGGCATAGAATGTCCAGGATGGTCGGCTCATGGATTTCCAGAAATTGATCCTTACCGCCCGGGAAAACGCCCGGATGGCCCGGGAGCGAGGCCTCCGGACCGTCCGGCTGCCCGTTCTGGCGTACGAAGACTGGGCCCTGCTGTACGGCCACAACGATCTGGCCGCCCAGCAGGCGCATTATCTCCACCAGAAGCGGAATTTCTATTTCAAGCGGTTCTTGGAAGGGGAAGGGATCGACGTGACCATGGTGACTTGCCGGGCAACGGACGTCATGGATTGGGCCTTCGATAACGACCATCCCCTGACCAACGACCACGAACGGGCCCATGTGCTGGCCCATTATGCCGGCCAGCCGGACCTGCCGCCGTCCCGGTGCGTCCACAAGCGGCCGTTGACCACGGCCATGGCCGGCCTGGGCTGGACCCTTTACGGCACCATTACCGCCTATGGGGAGCGGACCGATCTGCCCGAAATATTATCCTTGGCGATCCATACCCGGGACGGCCAGGTGGTGGAATCCATGGAGGTTTTGGCCATCGAGCATACCACGGCCGAAGCCTTTGACCGGTTCCAGGGCCTGATGACCCGCCACGGCGTGACTCAGGCCTTCCACGACCCCGTGGTCCACCGGCCTCAGTTCTGCGCCGACTGCAACGAACTCCTGGTCAACGTGGCCAGCGAGTTGGAATATCAGCGGTTGAAGTGAACCTGCGGAAAAGGGTTTCCGCCCCATCGTCCTTGAGTACCGCGCCTCCCCTACCCTTCCCGCCCCGCCCGCCAGAGGGCGAAATACGCGCCGGCCGGGGCGGAAAGGTGGGCCTGAGTGGGTTCGCACTTGGCCTTGAAGACATGAAAAACCGGCCGGGCCGGGGCTTTGCGGATCATGGTTTCAAAATGGCCCAGGCCCTTGGCCACGATCAAATCCGCCCGATCCAACAGCTCCCGAAATTCGTCGCTGATGAAATCCCAGTCCAGGCCCGGGCCGTCCGATCCGGTTTCCGCCACCGGCCCGAACCGGTCCCCCAGGCCGGCGCGGTCCAGATCGGCCCGGGTCAGATCGTTGAACACGGGACCCGACTTGACCACCAGCGTCACCCGGGCGGCCCGGGCGGCCAAATGATCGAAGAGCGGCCGGTCGAACATGATTTCCCCTGAATTATCCGCCAAATAAAGGATCGTCCTGGGTTTTCGGGCTAAAAAGGCGGCCAGGCGGGGGCCGTCGTCGTGAAACAGGCGCATTTGGCCTTGGTAAAACCGTTCCGCGGCGGCCTGGATTTCGGCCGCGGGCAGAAAAAAATCCAGGGCGTTCCCCAGAGCGGCCAGCATCAGGGCTTCGTTCAACCCGCCCTTCAGCCGGGGGGCCAAGCGGTCAAAAGCATCCCGGGCCACGGCCATTTCGTGAGCCTTGTAATCCCGGTACGGATCGAAGGTCCCGGTGACCCGGCGGACGACTCGAAGCATCCTGCCGGCCAGTTCCGGGGACGATCGTTCCAGGGCCAGGGACGATTCCAGAACCGCCAGAGCTTCCCGTTCCGCCAAGTCCCGGGCGGCTTGGTCGGGCGAGGCCATGTGGGCCGCCGTCCGGGCCAGCCGTTTCAGGCAGTCCAGACAGCCGGGGTACGTGCCCCGGAAGGCTTCCGTTTCCATCATGGAGTCCATACCGCTCCCGATTCGTCCTTTTTCCGCCGGATTTCGGCCGGACCCGCCGCTGGTTCACCTTGAAGGTTTGGGCCGAATGGCCTACAATATGAAACATGAAGACAAAAAAGACCAGCCTGTTTCCATGGCTTGTGGCGGGAATGGCGTTGCTGACGGTGTGGTTGACCCCCGGGGTCCGAGCTCAGGCTCCCCCCCCGGCGGCCGTTCCGGCGCCGGTCTACCTGATCCGCGTGGAAGCGGCCATCAGCCCGGGTACGGCCGGGTATCTTAAAAGCGCCGTGGAAAAGGCCCGGGACGAAGGGGCTCAGGCCCTGATCGTGGAACTGGACACCCCCGGCGGGCTGCTTCAATCCACCCGAACCATGGTCAAGGAGATCATGAACGCGCCGTTGCCGGTGATCGTGTACGTGTCGCCGGCCGGAGCTCAGGCGGCGTCGGCCGGAGTGTTCATCACCCTGGCGGCGGACCTGGCGGTCATGGCGCCGGGCAGCAACATCGGCGCGGCTCATCCGGTCCAGGCCGGCGGCCAGGATGTCGGGTCGGACATGGCCCAAAAGGTGGTGAACGACACCGTGGCCTTTGGCCAGGGCATCGCCAAGGAACGGGGCCGGAACGTGGGCTGGGTGAAGGACGCGGTGGAAAAAAGCGTTTCGATCACCGCGGACGAAGCCGAAAAAATCCGAGTCGTCGATCTGTTGGCATCCAGCCGCCAGGAATTATTGGAAAAAATTCATGGCCGGACCATCACCCGGGGGGGCATGAAGGTAACGCTCGATACCCGGACCGCCCGGGTCATCGAGATCGAGGAAACCTTACGGGACCGGGTTCTCCGGACTCTGGCCGATCCCAACATCGCCTATATTTTGATGATGCTCGGCTTGGCCGGGCTTTATTTCGAGCTGTCCCACCCCGGGGCTATTTTTCCCGGAGTGGTCGGCGCGGTGTCGCTGATCCTGGCCTTTTATTCCTTCCAGACCCTGCCGGTCAATTACGCCGGGATATTGTTGATATTGCTGGGGATCGGTCTGTTCATCCTGGAACTGAAAATCGCCAGCTACGGCGCGCTCAGCCTGGGGGGCCTGATCAGCCTGACGCTGGGGTCGCTGATGCTGTTCCGGACCCCCGAGGAATACATCCGGGTCTCCTTGGGCATCCTGATTCCGGTGGTGGCGGCCACGGGCGGCTTTTTCGTGGTGATTACCAGCCTGGTGGTCAAGGCCCACCGGACGAAAACCATCACCGGAACCGGCGGCCTGGTGGGGGAATCGGGCCGGGTGAAGATGTGGTCGGGCGGCCAGGGCCGGGTGCTGGTCCATGGGGAATGGTGGTACGCCCAAGGGGAGGAAGGCCTGGCGCCGGGGGACCCGATCGAAGTGATTGAAGCCGAGGGGATGCGGCTGAAGGTCCGCCGGAAAACGGACGGGAAAACGGGGTGAGGCC
>JAGVGV010000145.1 GCA_020056895.1 Deltaproteobacteria bacterium | reverse complement strand
CCATGGAGTAAACGTTGGGCCGATACGCGCCGGGCCGGTGATACACCACCAGTTGGGCCTCGTTCAACCCGGCCAGTTGTTTGGCCTGGTCAAAGGCGTCTTCCAGGTACCCCACCTGATCCACCAGGCCGATCTCCTTGGCCTGGACGCCGGTAAACACCTGAGCGGTCAATATCCGTTGGAGTTGGTCCGGTTTCAGGTTCGGCCGGCCCTTGACCAGCAGGTCGCGGAACCGGAGGAACATATCGTCGATCATGCCCTGCATGATGCGGCGTTCCTCATCCGAAGCGGGCCGGAAGGGGGACCAGATGTCCTTCAGATTCCCGGATTTGACCACCTCGGTGCTCACGCCGTACTTCCCCATCAATCCGGCCAGGTTCAGCTTGACGGTAATCACGCCCACGCTGCCGGTCATGGTAGCGGGCAGGGCCACGATCCGGTCGGCGGCCAGGGCCGCGTAGTACCCGCCCGAAGCGGCCATGCCTTGGAGCGACGCCACCACTCGGACTTTCTTTTTTTCCTTGAAGGCCATGATCTGATGATGGATCACATCCGACGCGGTGACCGTGCCGCCGGGGGAATCGATCCGTAATATCAGGGCCTTGACCTTATCGTCCTTTTCCGCCTTGGCCAGTTCCTCGGCCAGCAGGGAAAGCCGGTCTTCGGCGTGGGCAAAGGGATACCCCGATGGCTTTTGGGCTCCGGAGACCAAAACTCCGGAAAGGTCCACCATCAGCACCTTGTCCCCGCCTTCGCCCAGGACGGTTTTTTCTTCCAGCGGCGCGTATTTGGGGCCCAGGTCCACTTCCATCAGGGTGCAGCCGGCCGGGGCCAGGCCCAAAACCAAACCAAGCCCAAGCACCGCCGTCAGGAACCGGAAAACGCGGTGGTTCATGATGTTTCGTCCTCCTGGTCGTTGGATCGCGCCGCCGGATGGGAGGTGGATGCTTCGGGATGAACGGGTTCGGAGCCAGGGCCTTGGCGTTCCTCGGCCCAACCACAGGCCTCGGCCACCCTGGCCCACAGCGCCGGCCGGCCTTCACCGGTCCGGGCCGAATGGACCAGGGGCAAATCGCCGGTCCCCAATTCCTGGCCGATGGCCTTGAGCCGGCGGTGGCGCTGACTTCGACCCACCTGATCCACCTTGGTGGCCACCACCTGGGCGGCCAGACCTTGATACCTCAGCCAGTCCAAAAGATTCCGTTCCTCGTCCCCCGGGTCCCGACGGATGTCCACCAGCACCACTACCAGCTTCAGGTCCCGGCCGCCGGTCAGGTACCCTTCCACCATGGGCCGCCACGACGCCCGGACCTCCCGGGACACCCGGGCGTACCCGAACCCAGGCAGGTCCACGAAATACATGCGGCCGGCCAGATCGAAGAAGTTGATCAGTTGGGTGCGGCCCGGAGTGGAGCTGACGCGGGCCAGATTTTTCCGGCCCAACAGACCGTTCAAAAGGGACGATTTACCCACGTTGGACCGCCCGGCGAAAGCCACTTCGGGCCGGTCCGCCGGAGGGAACTGGTTGGGCCGGGCGGCGCTGATGGCAAAACGAGCCGCCCGGGCCCAGATTTCGTACGGAGAAACAGGAGCAGTCATGGTGATGGACATTCCGGCGTGAACCCCTTTAAGGGGTCAGGCGCGTTCGTTCAGGTACACGCCCAGCCGTCTGAGGCCCTCGGCGATGTTATCCACGGAATTGGCGAAGGAAAAACGCAAATACCCTTCGGCGCCGGATCCGAAATCGATGCCCGGCGTGACTCCTACGTGGGCTTTTTCCAATATGTCGAAGGCCAGGCGGTAGGAATCGGCGTCCAGGCCCCGGGCCGAAACCAGCACGTAAAAGGCGCCGGTGGGTTCCACCTGGATGCGGAACCCGAGGTTCCGAAGGCCCTGGATCATGAACCGGCGGCGTTCGTCGTACGTCCGGCGCATTTTCTCCACGTCGGCCTGGGCCACGCTGGAAGGGCTGATGAAGAAATTCTGCTGAATTTTCTGCATGGGCCGGATAAATTCAGCCGGCGCGATGATGTATCCCAGCCGCCAGCCGGTCATGGCGAACAGCTTGGAAAAGCCGTTGATGACCACGGCTTGATCGGTAAATTCGAAAATGGAATGTTCCCGTTCCGAACCGTACACCAGGCCGTGGTAGATTTCATCGGAAACCACCAGGGGGGCCATGGCGGCGATTTTTTCCATCCGGTCGGGCGCCAGCAGGGTGCCGGTGGGGTTGGCCGGGGAGTTGACGAACACGGCCTTGGTTTTGGGCCCCAGCCTTTTTTGGACCTCTTCGGGCCGGAACTGAAACCCGTCGTCCTCTTCCACCGGGACGAAGGCGGGTTGGGCGCCGAAAAACCGGACGAAATTGGGATAGCAGGCGTAGTGGGGATTGGACAGGATCACTTCGTCGCCGGCTTCGAGCAGCGCGGCGAAGAGCATGAACATGGCCGGGGAGGTGCCCGACGTCACGATGATCCGGTCCGGGGCCACCTTCGCGCCGTACCGCTGGTGATACCAGGCGGCGATGGCTTCCCGAAGTTCCAGAGTGCCCAGGCTGTGGGTATAGTGAGTTTGGCCGTCGGTAATGGCCCGACGGCCGGCTTCCTTGATGCATTCCGGGGTGTCGAAATCCGGTTCGCCCACTTCCAGATGGATCACGGAAACACCGGCCCGTTCCATGGCCTGGGCCCGCTCCAGAATATCCATGACGATAAAGGGCGGTATGTCCTTGGCGCGGCAGGTTACCATGATCGTCCCTATTTCAGTGCCCGCATGCGAATTTCAGCCTCTTGGCCCAGCCGGGTTTCGGGAACCAGTTCCAAGACCTCGCGGTACGCCTCCATGGCTTCGCTCTTGTACCCCAGCTTGGCCAGGGCGTCCCCCCGGTTGAAATGGGCGGCGGGGAAGCGGGGATCGTATTTTACGGCCAAATCAAAGGCTTTCAAGGCTTCGTCGAACTGGCCGAGGAGCATATACACTCGGCCTTTGTGGTTGTGGCCGCCGGCGTACCCAGGGGCGATGTCCAGGGCCTTTTCGAACATCACCAGGGCCTGATCGTACTGATGTTTTTCAATATACACCAGCCCCATGTTGGTATAGGCGAAATGCGGGGTTTGGTACAGCAGGTTGGCGATGGCGGCCTGGAATTCGGCCAGGGCGTCGTCCAGCCGCTTCATGTCCAGGTAGCAGGACCCGAGGTTGTTGTGGGCTTCGGAAAAATTGGGTCTGAGAGCCAAGGCCTTTTGGAAATGGCCGATGGCCTTGTCGTACATCAGTTTGTCTTTGTACGCCAGGCCCAGATGGTTATGGACGTCCGGGTTTTCGGGCGCCCATTTTTCGGCCTGAAGGAGTTCCATCAGGGCTTCGGTGGATTTCCCCTGAGCGAGGTACGATGACCCCAACCGCAGGGAAGCGTCGGCCTTGTCTTCGTCGGAATAATTGCCGCCGTCGGAGGAGGCAGACGTGGTTCCACAACCAGCCGGAACCCAAGCCAGGGCCAGGCAGCCAACAACGATCAAAACGGTGCGAAGGGACATGTCAGATCACCTTGTTGAGGGGATATTCTATGATACCTTCGGCGCCCTTTTTAATCAACCTCGGGATCAGATCGCGAACCACGGCCGAAGAAACCATGGTTTCCACCGACGTCCAGCCGCCGTTATGAAGCGGCGCCACCGTGGGGGCGTTCAGGCTGGGCAGGATGTCGATGATGCCCTGGAGCCGGTCCGGCGGGACGTTCATCTTCAATCCCACCATGCCTTCGGCCCGGAGGGCGCCCTGGAGCAACAAGGCGATCTGCTGGATTTTGGTCTTTTTCCATTCATCCTTCCAGGACTGGCGGTTGGCGATGAGTTGGGTGTTGGTTTGCATCATTTCTTCGAGAATCCGAAGACCGTGGGCCCGGATGGTGCTTTCGGTCTCGGTCACTTCCACCACCGCGTCGGCCAGACCGGAGACCACCTTGGCCTCGGTGGCGCCCCAGGAAAACTCCACCAGCACGTTCACGCTCCGTTCCTTGAAATAGCGTTTGGTGAAGTTGACCAGTTCGGTGGCGATTTTTTTACCTTCGAGGTCCTCGATTTTCTGATAAGGCGAATCACCGGCCACGGCCAGCACCCAGCGGGCCGAGCGGGCGCTGACCTTGGAATAAACCAGGTCTTCCACCACTTTGACCTTGCTGGCGTTTTCCTGAGTCCAATCCAGGCCGGTCAGGCCGCAGTCCAGAACGCCCTGTTCGACGTACCGGGACATTTCCTGAGCCCGGCAGATGGAGCAGGATATTTCGGGATCGTCGATTTCGGGAAAATAGTTGCGGCTGTGGATGTTGATCTTCCATCCGGACCGGGCGAACAGGTCCACCGTGGCCTTTTCCAGGCTGCCTTTGGGAATGCCGAGTTTCAGCACGGGGGTCACGAGCCGTATACCTCCTTGGGATCGAACACCAGTTCACCGTTCAACAGAAAAGCATCCGATTCATGCCGGTAGTGGAAACAGGACCGGTGGCCGGTATGGCAGGCCGCGCCGCCCACCTGATGGATGCGGACCACGATGGCGTCGCCGTCGCAGTCCAGCCGGATGTCCACCACCTTCTGCACATGGCCGCTGGTTCCGCCCTTGTGCCAGAGTTCCCGGCGGGACCGGCTCCAATAGTGAACTTCCCCGGTTTCAATGGTTTTTTCAAGAGCTTCCTGGTTCATATAGGCCAGCATCAGGATTTCGCCGGTATCCGCGTCCTGGGCCACGGCCGGGATCAACCCGCCGGCTTTCTGGAAATCGGGCCGGCGGACCCTTGGTTCTTCGGAGGCCATTGGCCACCTCCCTCATGCATCAACGCTTGATATGGATTCCCGGGTTGAAAACCACCCAGGCCCCAACGGCGGACCCCCCGGAAGGGACCAGGGGGCCTCGATGAGGATTCGAAAAAGCCGCGGGGAACGGCTCCTAAAAAAACCATCCCCGCGTTGGCCCTAACTCGCCGCGGCGGTTTTTTTGCCGGAACCGGAAGCGTTTTTAGCCGATTGAGGGCCGTTCTCGTCCGGCCACAGAAGCAGAATCGGGCTGGCCACGTAGACCGTGGAATAAGTGCCCGAAACGCACCCCACCAACATGGCGAAGGCAAAGCCGTCGATCACCGGACCGCCCAGAAGCCAGAGCGCGATGACGGTGAAAAGCACCGTACCCGTGGTCAGAATGGTCCGGCTCAGGGTCTCGTTCACGCTTTCATTGATCAACTGATCCAGGCCCTTTTTCCGGCCCTTCCTCAGATTTTCCCGGATCCGGTCGTAGATGACGATGGTGTCGTTCAGCGAAAAGCCGATGATGGTCAATAGCGCCGCCACCACGGTCAGGTCGATTTCCTTGTTCAGCAGGGCGAAGGCGCCAATGGTGACCATCACGTCATGCATCAGGGCCACGATGGCCCCCATGGCGTATTTAAGCTGAAAAACAAAACTGACTAGAAGCATCACCGCCAGAGCGGCCACGATCAGCCAGGTGACTCCGGCCCCTAAAAGGCTCACGGCCCATACCCCGGCCATCATGGCGCCAGCCACGATGATGCTCATGATCCACTTGTACTCGAACCGCCCGGAAATGTAGATCAGGATGAACAACAGAGCGTAATAAATGGCGAACAGGGCCTTTTGGCGGAGGTCCTGGCCCACCTTGGGCCCCACGGCCTCGACCCGCCGGATCTGGACCTGATCCTTGCCGAATTTTTCCGTCAGCTTGGTGAGCACCAATTGGCTCAGCTCGGACATTTCACCGCCGTCATCCTGGGCTCGGATCAGGAATTCGACGCCCTCGCCATCCCCGAAGCTCTGGATGCTCGAATCGGCCAGCCGGGTTCCGGCCAGGCCGGCCCGAATCTCGTCGGCGGCCACGGGTTTTTGGAACTGAATCTGCAAAAGAATGCCGCCGGCGAATTCCACGCCGTAATTGGGTCCGCCGCGAACCACCAGGGCCGCCACGCTGAGAAGGATGAGCACAATGGACAAGGTATATGCCAGGCGGCGCTTGCCCACGAAATCGATGTTCAGGCCGGGTTTGATGATTTCCATGATCGTATGACTCCGAATACGACGGCTGTTTCCCAAGCCGTCAGATGGACACGGTCTTGACGCCCCGTTTCACCATGAAAAAGTCGAAGATGAGCCGGGCCACGAAAATGGCCGTGAACATGGAGGCCGTCAGGCCGATGGTCAGCGTCACCGCGAAACCGCGAATGGGGCCGGTGCCGAACTGGAAAAGCACGATGGCCGCGATCAAGGTGGTGACGTTGGAATCCACGATGGTCCACAAAGCCTTTTCGAAGCCGGCATCCACGGCCGCCCGGGGGGATTTGCCCAGCCGGATTTCTTCGCGGATCCGCTCGAAGATCAGGACGTTGGCGTCCACGCTCATGCCAATGGTCAGAATCAGACCCGCGATACCGGGAAGCGTCAGAGTGGCCCCGGCCATACCCATCATGGCCATGGTGAAGACCATGTTCAGCAGCACGCACAGGTCGGCGATCAAACCGGCGGCCTTGTAATAAACGGCCATGAAGACCACGACCAGGAGCCAGCCAACGAGAAAGGCCTGGAACCCCTGACGGATGGAATCTTCGCCCAGGCTGGCGCCCACGGTGCGTTCTTCAAGGAAGATCACGGGCGCGGGCAGAGCGCCGGACCGAAGGACGATGGCCAGATCGCGGGCTTCTTCCATCGAGAAATTACCGGAAATCTGGGCTCGGCCGCCGCCGATTTTTTCCTGGATGACCGGCGCGGAATAGACCCGGTTGTCCAGAATGATGGCCAGCCGCTTCTTGACATGGGCCTCGGTCAGGTGTTCGAACTGGCGGGCGCCGGTGGCGTTGAAACTCAAGCTGACGTACGGCGAATTGAACCGGTCGAAGGCCACGGAGGCTTCGGTGATGTTACTGCCGTCCATGAGCGCCCGTTTCTTGAGCAGATACGCCGTTTTTTTCTCCCGGCCGGTTTCCTTGTTTTTTTCCATTTCATAAAGGACTTCCGTGCCGGGGGGCAGTCCTTCGGCCAAAGCCGCTTCCGGAGTCCGGCTTTCGTCCACCAGCTTGAATTCCAGGTGAGCCACCCGGGTCAGCAGGCTTTTGGCCTGTTCCGGATCCTTTACGCCAGGTAGTTGGACCACGATCCGGTCCGCGCCCTGAGGCCGGATATCCGGTTCGGTCAGACCCATCTGGTCAATCCGGCTGGTGATGGTCTGAAGGGCCTGGCGGACGGCGTTTTCCTTGGTTTCCGTAAGCCAGCGGGGAACGGGCTCCAGGGTCACCTTCAGCCCGCCTTCGTCATCGACCGTGCCCGAGGTGCTCAAATGGCCGTATTCCTTGTCCAGGATTTTGTTCAGCTTATCCTGGTCCTCGACTCGGGCCAGCCGGACTTCAATCCGCCGGCTCCCTTCCACCAGATTCACGGCCCGGGTGGCCAGCTTTTCCTTGAGCAGGCTGAGCTTCAGTTCCTCGATGGTCCGCTCCAGGGCGCCGTCCACGGCCTTTTCCACCTGAACTTCCAGCACCAGGTGCATGCCACCCTGAAGGTCCAGGCCCAGAACCAGGGTGTTGATGGGCAGAATCTTTTTCCACCAGGCGGGCACCTGGGGTTCATTGGTCGCCTTATCCTTGGGCGCCAAGGTGGGATACAAGCCGATAAAGGCGGCCACGAGCGCCAACGCCACCACCAGGGCCCGCCATTTGATGCTACGGTCCACGATCGATCTCCTTCGTTCCTCGGATTCCTAGGTCCCAAAGGCGCATCCCGGGATAGGAACCTTCCCGGGTGTTTCATTTCGCCGCGCCTCTGGGTCCCCGCCCGGCCCCCTCGAGCCGGATGGAGCCTGCCGGTTCCGGAAGCCTATTTTTCTTCCGCCGGCGTGGCCGGAGCAGGAGCGGCCGAACCGCCGCCCTGTATGCTGGCCACATACCCACGGGCTACTTTCACGCGGATTTTAGGCGCGATCTCCAGGGTCAGCTCCGTATCGGTCAGACCGGTCACCGTGCCGTACAGGCCGCCGTTGGTGAGCACCCGGTCCCCTTTGCGGAGGTTGCCGAGCAACTGCTGGTGAGCCTTTTGCTTTTTCTGCTGGGGGCGGATGAGCAAAAAATAGAAAATGACGAACATGATGACCAGGGGGAGCAGAGCCCCCAGGCCGCCGCCCGATGAGACGCCCCCTTCGGCGCCGGTGCCCATGGCGTGGGCCACTTCAAAAAACATGTCGCTTCCTCCACGTGATTCGGACGGAGCCTAGACCGCGAGGTCCGCTCCGTCCGTTCGTTCCCGATAAAAGCCCTCGGCGAAGTCGTTATAC
Source organism: Deltaproteobacteria bacterium (assembly GCA_020056895.1). Taxonomy (GTDB): domain Bacteria; phylum Desulfobacterota; class Desulfarculia; order Adiutricales; family JAGVGV01; genus JAGVGV01. The sequence goes on along the minus strand of JAGVGV010000145.1, from coordinate 3,722 downwards.
CGGCCCGCTTCGATCGCGGCCCGGGCTTCGGCCAAAAGGGTCAGATAATAATACAGGTTGTGAATGGTTCCCAACCGGTATGCCAGCAGTTCGTCCGCGATGAACAGGTGCCTCAAATACGCCCGGGAAAACCGCCGGCAGGTAAAGCAACCGCAACCGGTCTCGATGGGGTCCGGGTCCTCGCGGTACCGGGCGTTTCGGATCACCACCCGTCCCCGCCGAGTGAAAAACTGCCCGTTCCGGGCGTTGCGGGTGGGCAGTACGCAGTCGAACAGATCCGCCCCCCGCCGGACGCCTTCCACCAAGTCCTCGGGCGTACCCACGCCCATTAGATACAACGGCCTATCCCGGGGCAGTTGACCGGCCGCCGTTTCGATCATTTCCAGCCGGGTTTCAAACGGTTCCCCCAAGGCCAGGCCGCCGATGGCGTGGCCGTGGAACCCCATGGACCCGATGGCTTGAGCCGAAGCCCGCCGGAGGTCCGCGTGCGTTCCGCCCTGAACGATGCCGAACAAGGCCTGGGTTCTCTCGGGGTTCCGGGCCTCCAAACACCGCCGAGCCCACCGGTGGGTCAGTTCCATGGACCGGGCGGCCGACTCATGGTCCGCCGGATAGGGCGTACATTCATCCAGGCACATCATGATATCCACGCCCAGGGCTTCCTGGACCGCCACGGCCTTTTCAGGACCCAAAAACTGGCGGCTGCCATCGATGTGCGATTGAAAAACCGCCCCTTCCTCGGTCAAGGCCCTGGTTTTGGCCAGGGAATATACCTGATACCCGCCGCTGTCGGTCAAAATCGGTCCGGACCAGTTCATGAACCGGTGAAGCCCGCCCAAACGCTGGATCAGTTCGTGCCCGGGACGAAGCATCAGGTGATACGTGTTGCAAAGCACGATCGCCGCGCCCACGGCCATTAGATCGTCCGGCCCCATGGCCTTGACCGTACCCCGGGTGCCCACGGGCATAAACGTGGGCGTCAAGGCCTCGCCATGGGGGGTTAGGATCCGGCCGGTCCGCGCCCGACTCGAAGGATCTTCCCGAAGCATCCGGTATGAAAAAAAACCTTGATCCAACCTGGTTTCGTCTTTCCGAACGATCAACCCGAATCCGGGTTATAGTATCAGCATGGCGTCGCCGTAGCTGAAAAAACGGTACCCGGCGGCCACGGCCTCCCGGTACGCCTGAAGAACGAATTCCCGCCCGGCCAGAGCGGAAACCAGCATCAACAGAGTGGACCCGGGCAGGTGGAAATTGGTGATCAGATGATCCACCACCCGGAATTCGAACCCCGGAACAATGAACAGCTCCGTGGTCCCCTCGTACGGCCCCAACCCTCGATCCAGGCGGGCCGCGTGTTCCAGGGACCGAACCACCGTGGTCCCCACGGCCACTACCGGCCGGCCGTCGGCCTTGGCCCGGAGAACTTTATCGGCCGTCTCGCCCGGAATCGTCACCCGCTCGGCGTGCATCCGGTGGTGCTCCAGGTTTTCTTCCCGAACCGGAGCAAAGGTGCCGTACCCCACATGGAGGGTCAGCGAGGCGATGTCCACTCCCCGATCCCGCAACCGGTCCAAAAGGCCATCCGTGAAATGAAGCCCCGCCGTGGGCGCGGCCACCGCGCCGTTTTGCCGGGCATATACCGTTTGGTACCGTTCGCGGTCCAAACCGCGGGTCCCGTCGCCGTCGGGGTCCCGGCGGATATAGGGCGGCAAGGGCATCCGGCCGACGGTTTCCAGAGTTTCGGCCACCGGCCGGCCGAACCGGAACCGGATCCGGCGCCGGCCGTTTTCACCTATAGCCCGTACTTCGCCCTCGAGTTCCGCTCCGAAACGAAGAACCGTGCCCGGGAGCATCCGCCGGCCCGGCCGGGCCAGGCAGTCCAGCTCATAATCCCCCGGCGCTCCGCCTGAGGGCGGATCCAGAAGAAAAACCTCGACCCGGCCGCCGGAAGACCTTTGGCCGAACAGACGGGCTGGCACCACCCGGGTGTCGTTGACCACCAGCAGGGCGCCCGAGGGAAGCCAGTCGGGCAGCCGGCCGAAAACGGAATGCTGGATGGACCGCCCCGGGCGGCCGAGCACCATCAGCCGGGATTCATCCCTTCCCGGGGTCGGAGCCTGAGCAATCCGCTCTGGGGGAAGATTGAAAGAATAATCGGATCGCTTCAAACTCAAGGCCGCCCGCCGGTCCGGAACCAGATTCAAAACACGAGATAAACCAAAAATCAGCGCGAAAGTCAAGGCGGGTTTGAAATCGATTCCCAGGCCAAGGTTCCAAGGCCCCGGGATCAAGCCGCCGCCTCCGCCCCCCCTCAAACGAAAATCCTCTATATTTCTATCCGGACATCCAATTAATATTTACTTGGATATTTACTTGGACATCCAACTTTTTAATTGACGGAATCATCCCCTTTAGGTGAGGATATAAGAATGGGTTCAGCCTGAGCAAAGGGGAAGGATTATGACCGTTGCCCGAAGTGAAGTGGTGATCGAAGGCCAGGAAGCGGTGTATCACTGTGTTACACGATGCGTCCGAGCGGCCTTTCTCTGCGGGGTCGATCCCAAGACCGGAGTGTCCCGCGAGCATCGGAAAGGGTGGATTCGGTCCCGTATCCGGGAGCTGGCGGCCGCGTTCGCGGTCGAAGTGGCCGCCTATGCCGTGATGTCCAATCACTTCCACGTTGTGGTTCGAACCAGGCCGGACTGGGTGGAAAGCTGGTCGGATGAAGAAGCGGCTCGGCGCTGGCTGAGCGTTTTTGGTGTGGATCGAAACGAAGCCGGAGCCAACCGGCCGCCTTCCCAGGACGCGCTGATGAAGGTTCTGGGCAATCCCGATCGGTTAATGGAAATCCGCCAAAGGCTGGGCAGCGTAAGCTGGTTCATGCGGAGCCTGAATGAATGGATCGCCCGGACGGCCAACCAGGAGGACGGCCGCCATGGCCGGTTCTGGTCCGGGAGGTTCAACTGCCAGGTTTTGCTGGATGAATCAGCCGTGTTGGCCTGCATGATGTACGTGGACCTTAACCCTGTTCGGGCCAAGGTGGCCCACACGCCCGAACAGAGTGAATATACAAGTGTTTTTGAACGGATTCATAACCGCGCCGGAGGCCCGAAAGCGCCCTGGCTCTGCCCGATCAACGGCGACGAGGCCTCAGGGAGAGACGGCCTTTTGTCCCTGGGTTTGGATGATTACCTGTCCCTTTTGGACTGGACCGGCCGCCAGTTCCGGCCCGACAAGCCCGGGGCCATTCCCGCCGACCTGGCGGATATTCTTGACCGGCTCCAAATCAACAGGACCCGGTGGGTGGGGACTGTTCGCGGATTTGGCGGATTGTTCCACAGGGTGGCCGGACGGATGGAATCCATCGCCGGGCGGGCTCATCGGATGGGAAAACGCTGGCTGGCCGGCCTGGGGGCGGGCAAAGTAGCATTTTCCACGTAATTTCGAGCCGATTCCACCTTTTCATCCCGCTCGTATTGAGCCTGGGCCGGCGCCCTTTTTTCCGGAATCGCCGAAACACGCCCCTCCCGATCAAGCCTCACGCCCCGGGTCCGCCATTTTCTCAATACGAAACGTTTTGGCCATCCAATCCATACATGTTAACGAGCAAAAGGGTTGACTCGCCCAGGCGCCGTCCGCTCGGCCTTGTCATTACTTGTTAAATGGACAACCAATTCTTGAACTCGGCCATCAGGCCTCACAGATCGGAAGAGCGTCGT
>JAGVGV010000158.1 GCA_020056895.1 Deltaproteobacteria bacterium | reverse complement strand
GACCCGGTCATATACTTCGGACAGGGTGGACACTTCCAGGCCCCAGTCGTACGAAACGTTCAACCCCCGGCCCAGGCGGGCGGTAAAGCTGAATTCACCGGCCAGAGGGTATTTGAACATCCGGTGATAACTGAAAAATTTTTCAAGGTCCGGGTACCCCATGGTCCGGCTTACATCCCGAAGGGTATCCACGAAGGGGGCCACGAATAGCCGGGTCACGCGGCCTTTCATCGACCGTTCCGTGGGGGATACTCGGGCATAATATCCTTTGCAGAATTCGAAATCGTTGTTCGGATTGGCTACGGGTTCGATCAATCGGCCCAACAGCACCCGGTCGTAGGTCACGATATCGCAATCGTGAAGAGCGATCACATCCGCTTCTTCCAGGCCGAATATGTAGCCCAAGGTCATCCAGACCGATTGTCCCTTGCCGGGTTCGCCCACGGGTAATTCCCGTTGGCGGATTATCTGGAAAACCTGCTGAACATTGGGTCCGCCGATCCAGACCAGCCGGACCTTGCGGCGGTCGGTTTCCAGCCGGCCGAAGTATTCTTTCGCCTTGGCGAATTCTTCGGGGTCCGATGTCCCGCCAAAGGCGACGATGACGGAATCGAGATACCGGACTTGGCGGATCTGTTTCACAATGGGGTCCATGACCGCCCGGTTGTACAGTTCGGTCACCAGACAGGGCAGAAGCAGGCAAAGGTGGAGATGGCGGGAATAGTCTTCCAGCTTTTCCTCCAGAGCATAAAGATAGGTTTCCCGGTCGAAAATTTCATAAAGGGAATGAAGGTTGGTCACCATTCCGTCCTGATGGAATTCGGTCATAACCGGCTCCTTTCATCGAAAAAATTTATTGATATTGAATGGTTAACCGTAATTCCCGGTCGCGGCCGCCGGGATGGAACCTCACGGGGAGGAATGGGAACCCAGGGTTTTTGAATTGGGGTTCGGCGGTTGGGGAAATTACGCGTTGTTACCCGTATCCAGCGGACGGGCTTTTTCATCCCAGACTCGGATCAGATCGGCCTTGTGGTCTTCAAACGCCTGGGCCTGGGCTTCGACCACGGCCTCGGCCTGAGCCGATGTCATATCACGAGTTTGATTGATGAACGAGGCCACCCGGCCCAAATACAGCGGGGTGACCAGATTGACGAGCTGGGTTCGGTTGTGGGTCCAGGAATGGAACGTGGCGGCGGTTTCGAACAGCACCTGAATCCAGGTTTGGATGGGCATGTCGAACCGGTCGGGTTGAAGATCGGCGCACCGCTTCAGTTCGCCGAAACAGTCCGGGCAGAATATGCTCTTATACAGGCTTTCAAACTGCCCGAAGCCGGTCCGGTATTCGGTCACCAACCGTTCCAGGTTTACCGCCACGGGTTCCGGTTCCCCTTCCTCCCGTCGGCCGAAGGTGGGTACGGTGCGGCTGCCCATAATTTCGCGCCAGTGGCTTTCATTCTGTTCCATCATGACGAACAAGGTATGCACCACCTGCCGGAACATGGGGCCCAGGGCTTCGGATGGGTCCTTGGCATCGTGGATTTTCAGGCCCAGGTTGGCCTGGCAGATGTTCATCCGGCTGGTGACGGCCATGGTGGTCATCCAGATGTCAATACCGTACCGGGCCACGTCGGTCTCCCAAACATCCTGCTCCATGAAATGGGCCGCCAATTTCCCATGAAAGGCGAAATCGCCGCCGATGGGTTGCCGGATCCGCAGGCCGTACAGCATCCGGGTGAAATTGTACACGATGTTGTTGGTGATCGTGCCGTCATATTTGTACCGGGTGTACACGGGACAGACGTAATCGAACCCCTTGTCCAGAACGGGTTCCAGTAAATGTTTCACCCAGTCCGATGTGATGGATCTGAGGTCCGAATCGACCACCATCACCGCCCGGACGCCCAGGTGTTTGGCCGCTTCAAAAATGGACCGGAAGGCCGTGCCTTTGCCCGCCGGCCCCCGGTAAATGGAAACGATTTTCTCCTGCCAGGGCTTGATCTCGAATTCCTTGGCCGTTTCGCGGGTATCGTCGGTGGATCCGCCATCGGCGATCAGGATCACCGATCGAAGGTCCTTGTAATGCCGGTTCAAGCCGTGGGTGACCATCTGGATCACGTGAGCGACCGTGGTTTGGTTATTGAAGCAGGGAATGCCCACGAGAATATCGGCCTGCTCGATCTCTTCCAACCGTTTGGACGTATACCCCCGAAGGGCGGAATAGTATTTCATGACCTTCCTCCCAGGATGGATGAAGCCCCGGATCGAGTAGCGGATCGATACCCTTGGGGAAGAACCGGTGAAAAGCGCCCTGGGCCCCTTTTCAGGAACGCGGGCCGAACAGGGCCGTGCCCACTCGGACCAGCGTGGCGCCTTCTTCAATGGCCGCTTCGAAATCGCCGGACATGCCCATGGACAGGTCGGCCAGAGGCGGGCCGATGGCGTCCCTCAGTTCCCGAAGGGAGGCGAAAAATGGCCGGGCCCGGTCCGGATCGTCGAAAAAGGGAGGCATGGTCATCAGGCCTTTCAGGTCCAGGTGATCCAGCCGGCCGATCCGGTCCACAAGAGCCCGGGTGTCGTCCAGAGTCGTTCCGCCCTTGGACGTTTCGCCCGAAACGTTCACCTGGACCAGGATCGCCAGCCGCCGGCCCAGGACGCCGGCCCGGCGGTCCAGTTCCTGGGCCAGTTTCAGGTTGTCCACGGAATGCACCCAGTCGAACAGCACCGCCGCGTGGCGGGCCTTGTTGGTCTGAAGCCGGCCGATGAAATGCCACTGGGCCGCTCCGGCCCCCAAGGCCGCGATCTTATCCGAGGCTTCCTGGATGTAGTTCTCCCCCAGAATACCCAGGCCGGCCTCGATCCCTTCCCGGATCCGGTCCACGGCCACGGTTTTGGTCACGGCCACCAGCCGGACTTCGGATGGATTCCGCCCCGCCCGCCGGCAGACCGCCTGAATTCGTTCCTGTACCCGGTTGAGCCGGGCGTTTACGCTGTCGTCCATTCCGCTTGAATCCTAATCAATCGTCTGGGGGGTGGGTCAGGCGCCCGGAAAATACCGGGTGGTATCGATTCCCAGGGCTTTGGCATCCATGATTTTTACGATATCCAGCCCGTGATGGGCGGGTTCGGTCAGATCCACGTTCCGCTCGATGGCCATCCGGCGCCCTTTGGAGTCCAATACCACGATCAGCCTGGGTTTGATGAGCGAGGCGTAATTGACCTGGATCACCACCCCCACTTCGCCGTTGTTCATCTTGACCGCGGTGCCTGGCGGATAAATGCCGATGCACTGGACGAACCGATCCGTCCAGGCTTCCGGAAAATGCCGGCCCCTTAGGCTGAAGACCACCTTGAGGGCCTCATGGGGAACCATGCCCTTGTGATACACCCGGTCGCTGGAAAGAGCGTCGTACACGTCGCACATGGCGCTGATGACGGAAAAATCGCTGATGTTTTCGGCTTTCAGCCCGTCGGGATACCCGCTGCCGTCCATCCGTTCATGGTGGTGCCGGACAATGTCGATCATCCCGTCGGTGAGTTCCTTGTTATTCTCCAAAAGGTGTTCGGCGCCCAAGGGAGCGTGGGTTTTCATGATCCGGAATTCTTCATCCGTCAGCTTGCCTGGCTTGTTCAAAATATGGTCCGGCACCAGGAATTTGCCCACGTCATGAAAAATCGCGCCCATGCCCAGCGTTTGCAGCGCTTCCCGTTCCAATCGCAGATGCCGGCCCACGGAGACGGCCAGGGCGGTCACGTTGAGGGAATGAGTGAAGGTGTATTCGTCGTAGGTTTTCAGCTTCAACAGCGCGGCCATGGCCCCCCGGCTGCGGAACACGCTGTCGATCATCCCTTGGATGCTTTCCTGAACCTTGCTCACTTGGATCTTTCGGCCGGCCCGGATGTCCTGAATGAATTCGCGGGTTACGTCCAAGGCCTTTTTATACGCCTGCCGGGCTTTGGGCAGTTCATCCTCGACCGACGCCGGATCCACTTTCGATTCCGGCCGGGGAGTCCGCCGGCGTTCCACCTGTTCAATGACCACCGGTCGTTCGGGAGGGGACATCTGGGCCGGTTTGAGTTTCCTGGCTTCCCGGGTCGCTTTTTCCGAAATGCCCAGTTCCTCGTCCGATGTGGTGGGCACCTGGCTCCGGGATGGGTCCACCACCACTTCCTGAATACCGTGTTCGATAAGCTGTTGGATGTCCTGCCTGGACGTGATGAGCTTCGATTTGGTGGGCCAGGGGTGCGTGAGCCAGCTTCGGCCCACGTCTTCCACGAACATGCCCAGTTTGAGTTCCTTGGTTTTCACCAGTATCCGGCCGGGAGGAACCTTCATGCGCGCACCTGAAACGCCTGCAGCATATGCAGAAAGCCTTTGACGCGTTCGTAGTTGGGGTCCAGAAGATCCATGTACGCCAGGCCCAATTGAGCGGCTCCGTCCTGGATTTCAGACCGCATTACTTCCACCTCGATGTCGTGAACCCAGCCGATTTCGGGCAATTGAACGGACATGAACAAAAAGGTTCCCTTGGTGTAGGGCTCTTCACTCCGGAGCATGCATCCTCCGGCGGAAATGTTCAAAACCAGGCAGGGGGGCGGATCGGGGAGGCGGCCGTTGGATTTGTCGCGAGCCAGGGCGGCGGCCAGGTGGACGGGGTACCGATCGTATTTCCTCAGCTTGGACGTTTCCACGTCTTCCGGGTATTCCAGAAAAATCAGGGGCGCCGGTTTCCGGACCAAGGCCATAACCCGGGAAAGGAACCCATGAATGTGCCCTTCATGGATGAACCGGACCACGCAAACGGTGCCGTCGGCCATGGGTACGGGCCGGCCGTCTTCCAGGGGATGGTCCATGATGACGTAGGCTTTGGCTCTTAAGCCCCTGAAAAAAGTGGTGTATTTTTTGCGTGTTTTGTCCCGGACTTCGATCACGCCCGGGACGCCCGGGTTGATTTGCAACAGTTCGTTCATGGACCATGCCTTGCTGATGAATCCCAATTCCCGAAAGCCCCCCGGCTTGGGATCATCCGCTTTTTATAAGATTTCTTCTTTCAATCTAAAAGGAAAAACCGATTTCCGTCAAGCCATGGACCCGTTGAACCGGTGTTCCGCCTTCGGAAGCAACCCCACCTTCCGGAACAAAACGAGGATTTCAGCCAACGGCAGCCCCACGACGTTGGTATACGATCCCCGGAGCCAGTCCACCAGCGCGCCTCCCTGGCCCTGGATGGCGTACGCCCCGGCCTTGTCCCAGACTTCACCCGAATCGATGTACGCGTCCACGTCCCGGGACGAAAGGGGCCGGAAGCAAACATCGGTCTTTCCCCGGCCGGAATGCAGGCCGGAACCGGCCTCCCAGGCCAGACAATAGGCCGTCACCACCTGGTGGACGCGGCCGGACAGGGTTTCCAGCATCCAGCGGGCGTCGACCCGGTCCCGGGGTTTGCCCAACACCACGCCGTCCAAGGTCACGATGGTATCGGCGCCCAAGACCCAGTGATGGGGAAATAGACGGGCTCCGGCCAGAGCCTTGGTTTCGGCCAGCCGAGCCGCGCAGGCTTCGGGCGGCTCACCAAGGCCGGGGGTTTCGTCCACATCCACGGCCAGGGTCTCGAATTCAATCCCGGCCCAGGACAGCAATTCCTTACGCCGGGGCGAGGCCGAAGCCAATATCATTCCCTTGGGCGTCACGCGGCTTCCCCGGACCCGCCGGTCCTGGAAAGGCTCGGGGCGGAAACCAAGGCCGGCCGCTCCCTGGGCAGGCCGAAAACCCGCCGGGCATTGGCCGTGGCGGCTTCGGCCAGAACCAGGGGGTCCATGCCCCGCAATCGGGCGATTTCCAACGCGGTGTACTGAACGTAGGCCGGTTCGTTCCTTCGCCCCCGGAAAGGGACCGGCGCCAGGAAGGGAGCGTCGGTTTCAATCAGAAGGGCGTCCAGGGGAATTTCCCGGGCCACGTCCCGGGCGTCGAGAGCTTTTGGAAAGGTGACCGTGCCCGGCAGGGAAATCACGAACCCCAGGTCCAAAAATTCCCGGGCCAGAGCCATATCGCCTGAATAACAGTGGATCACGCCTCGATGGGCGCCGGCGGACCGCAGATGATCCAGGGTTTCCCGGTGGGCGTCCCGATCGTGGATAACCAGCGGCAAACCCAGTTCCAGCCCAATGTGGATCAGATCGTCGAACCGCTGGTGCTGGACCGGCCGGGGGGAATGATCCCGGAAAAAATCCAGCCCGATCTCGCCGAACCCCACTACCTCGGGGTCCCGCCCCAACTCTTTCAACCGGTCCAGTCCTTCGTTGGTGAGAACCTTGACGTCGTGGGGATGCTGGCCGACCGTGGCCGAAATGCGGGGGTGGGACCGGGCCAGTTCCACGGCCCGGAGGGACGATTCCACGTCGATGCCGATGGTGATCATGTGAACAAGGCCGGCTTCGAAAGCCCGGCGGATCACGGCGCCGCGATCGGCGTCAAAGGGGTCCAGGTCCAAATGACAATGAGTATCGATCAGTTCCACGTTCCGGAGTCTCCTCCCAAAGGGCGCCCATTTCCATAAAGGGTCCCGAGCATACCCTTTGGGAGGAAAAAGTCAAGGATATTGGAAGGGTTGGCCGGTTCAGGTCCGCTTCGGGCGGCTTTGGCGAAGACGTCTGGTTCCCAGGTTGGCGATCGGAAACCAGGCGTCTTCTTGGTCCGGGCGCATGAAACCGGCTCGGATGGGTTCGATCGGGGCCGCGATCCGATCAACCCCGGCTGGGCGGCAACCAGCCCTTTTCCACCAGAATTTCGGCGATTTGAACAGCGTTGAGGGCCGCGCCTTTGCGGATGTTGTCCGACACCACCCACAGGACCAAGCCGTTTTCGCAGGAAATATCTTCGCGGATGCGGCCTACCAGGGTTTCGTCCCGGCCGGCCGCGTCGATGGCCATGGGGTATTGGTTCTTGCTCACGTCATCCACCAGGCGGATGCCTGGCGCTTCCCGGAGCAGGTCGCGGGCTTGGTCCGGAGTAAGTTTCTTTTCCGTTTCCACCCAGATCGATTCGCTATGGCCGTAAAATACCGGGACCCGCACCGTGGTGGCGGATACCAGGATGTGCGGCGCTTCCAGAATCTTGCGGGTTTCGTTCACCATTTTCATCTCTTCCTTGGTGTACCCGTTTTCCTGGAACACATCGATATGCGGCAGGCAGTTGAAGGCGATCCGGTGGGGATACACCTTGGCTTCAGGGTCTTTCATGGACAACAGGTCCTGGACCTGACGGCTAAGCTCTTCAATGGCTTTTTGGCCCGTGCCGCTCACGGCCTGGTACGTGGACACCACGATCCGACGGATGCCCACCGCGTCGTAAATCGGCTTGAGCGCCACCACCATCTGGATGGTGGAACAGTTGGGGTTGGCGATGATGCCCGTATGGCCCCGCAGGGCATGGGGGTTCACTTCGGGCACCACCAGAGGGATGTCCGGTTCCATGCGCCAGGCCGAAGAATTATCCACCACCGTGCAGCCGGCTTTGGCGGCGGCGGGAGCGAACTGACGGCTGGGGCCGGCGCCGGCTGAAAAAAGCGCCAGGTCGAGCCCGTTGAAGGAGTTTTCGGAAAGGACCTGGACCGGGATGGTTTTCCCGCGGAACTCAACGCTTTTACCGATGGATCGTTCCGAGGCCAGGGGGACCAGGGTTTCGACGGGGAAATCACGGCCTTCCAGGGTTTTCACCATTTCGCGGCCCACGGCGCCGGTGGCCCCGGCCACCGCCACTTTCAGCTTTTTACTCATTGTCCCATCCGCTCCTTCACTTCGTGTTTTGTTACGGGCGCCATTGCCCGTTATTCTTTTCAATCAATTGGCTGGGCGCGGCGGGCGAGGCATGCCTCGCCCGCTCTTGACGTCCCATTGGAAGCGGCTGATCGGACGAGGCCGGCCGCCGCCCTGGTGTCTCAATTCTTCCCCAGGACCGAATCCACCAACAGGTCGCCCACCTGGCTGGTGCCGTACCCCATCCGGCCGGCGGCCAGGGATTCCAGTTTGTTCGCCACCACGTACCGGATGGCCTGCTCGATGGCCTCGGCGGCCCGGGTCTCGCCCAAATGGGCCAGCATCATCTGTCCGGCTCCCACCGCAGCCAGGGGGTTGATCACGTTCTGGCCCGTGTACTTGGGCGCGCTGCCGCCAATGGGTTCGAACATCGACACCCGGCCGGGATGGATGTTCCCGCCTGCGGCCAAGCCCATCCCGCCCTGGATCATGGCCCCCAGGTCGGTGATGATGTCGCCGAACATGTTGTCGGTCACGATCACGTCGAAGACTTCCGGGTTCTTGACCATCCACATGCAACAGGCGTCCACGTGAACGTAATCGGTCTTCACGTCCGGATATTCCTTGGCCAGCTCGTGAAACGCACGTTCCCACAGGTCGAAGGCGTAGGTCAGCACGTTGGTTTTGCCGCACAGGGTCAGCTTCTTTTCACGGCTGTTTTTCCGGGTGTAATCAAAGGCGTACCGCAGGCAGCGCTCGACGCCGAACCGGGTGTTGATGGATTCCTGGACCGCCACTTCCTGAGGCGTACCCTTTTTCAAAAAACCGCCCGCGCCGGCGTACAGGCCTTCGGTGTTTTCCCGCACCACGGTGAAATGGATCTGGTCCGGCCCCTTATCGGCCAGGGGCGTGGGTACGCCGGGATACAGCACGATGGGCCGCAGGTTGATAAAAAGGTCCAGCTCGAACCGCATGTTGAGCAGAATGCCCTTTTCCAATATCCCGGGCTTAACGCCGGGATGTCCGATGGCCCCCAGATAAATGGCCTGGAAATCCCTCAGTTCGGAAATCGTGGCCGGGGACAAAAGATCGCCGGTGGCCAGGTACCGGTCGCCGCCGATGTCGTAGTGCTTGAGGTTCAGTTCGAAGCCGTATTTTTGAGCCGCCGCCTGGATGACCTTGACCCCTTCCCG